>JBIKMY010000297.1:0-3499 GCA_044358945.1 Rubrivivax sp. | reverse complement strand
ACGTAGGCGATGACCTGGTCGGCCGACGTGGTGCGGGTGCGGCCGGACTTGGGGTCGTAGTCCAGCACCGAATCGATGATGGCGCAGGCGCTGCCCGGGCCATCGTGCACCACGTAGGTCACCGTCCAGGTGGCCTTGTCGAACAGGCCGTGAACCTGGGGCTTGCGCGGGGACTGGGGGACAGGGGCGGGTGCGTTCACAGGAACTCCTTTGATTGCGTTTTCCATAGTCTATTGACAAATAGATTGTTTGTCAATAGACTATTCGCCATTCCCCTGCCGCAACCCACCCCTGCACGCAAG
Source organism: Rubrivivax sp. (assembly GCA_044358945.1). Taxonomy (GTDB): domain Bacteria; phylum Pseudomonadota; class Gammaproteobacteria; order Burkholderiales; family Burkholderiaceae_C; genus Rubrivivax. Next base: position 3,197 of record JBIKMY010000297.1, on the reverse strand, counting down.
AAAGCGCCCGATCATGCTCACCGCCGAACTCGAATCAAGCCCGGAATCAAGCCTGGAATTGAGCCAGATGCGCGTGGCGGCCGGCCAGGCGTGCAACCTGATGAAGGTGCTGGCCAACCCGGACCGCCTGATGATCCTGTGCCAACTGTCCCAGGGCGAGTTGCGCGTGGGCGAGCTGGAAGACCGGCTGGGCATCGTGCAGCCCACCTTGTCGCAGCAGTTGACCGTACTGCGCGAGCAGCAGCTGGTCAGCACACGCCGGGAGGGCAAGCACATCTTCTACGCGCTCAGCAGCCCGCAAGCGCTGGCGGTGATCCAGACGCTGTATGCGCTGTTCTGCCAACCGGCCTGCGCCCCTGCGAGAGATGACCTGAGCACCGCGGCCGCCTGAACGACGGACCGCACCGCCCTGACCTGCCCCATTTCTGCTTCTTCAACCTCGCCCCAAGGACCCCACCATGACCATCGACTGGACAAACTTCACACCCTGGGCGTCGCTTGCCGGCGGCGTGCTGCTGGGCATCGCCTCGGCGCTGTTCATCCTCGCCAACGGCCGCATCCTGGGCATCAGCGGCATCCTGGGCGGGCTGCTGCGGCCGAAGGCGGGCGACGCGGGCTGGCGCATCGCCTTCCTGCTGGGCATGCTGGCGGCACCCGCCACCCTGAAGCTGCTGGCACCCGCCGGCTTCCTCAGCGCACCGCGCATCGAGGCCGGCGTGGCCGCCGTGGTGGTGGCCGGGCTGCTGGTGGGCTACGGCACGCGCCTGGGCTCGGGCTGCACCAGCGGCCACGGCGTGTGCGGGCTGTCGCGCCTGTCACCACGCTCGCTGGTGGCCACGGGCACGTTCATGGCCGCGGGCTTTGCCATCGTCTTCGTGATCCGGCACCTGCTGTGAGCGCACGAGCAAGCCCCACGAGCCCAACACCTCTGCAAGACACCATTGAAGGATTCCCCATGAACCGCAACCTCCAACGCGCCAGTGAATTCGCCGTCGGCCTCCTCTTCGGCTGGGGCCTGATGCTCGCCGGCATGACCGACCCCGGCAAGGTCATCGGCTTTCTCGACCTCGCCGGCGCCTGGGACCCGTCTCTCGCCTTTGTGATGGGTGGCGCCATCGCCGTGGGCTTCTTTGCCTTCGCCCTGGCCAAGAAGCGCACCACCAATCTCTTTGGCGGCGCTTTGCACCTGCCCACCTCGCGAGACATCGACCGCCCGCTGGTCATCGGCGCGCTGCTGTTCGGCGCGGGCTGGGGCATGGCGGGCTTCTGCCCAGGCCCTGGCATCGTCTCCATGGCCGCAGGCGAGTTCAAGGGCCTGGTGTTCGTGGCCGCCATGGTGGCCGGCATGGCGGTCTTCGAATTCACCAACAAGCGCGCCACGCCCAGGGCCAAGGCCGCCTGACGACACCGGCAGGCCGGGCCGACCTGCCGAGCGCCTGTGACTGCTGCCTGATCAAGCCATGAACACACCCCCGCGCGCCGCCGCCTTCCTGCCCATCCTGGACTGGGGCCGCCGCTACGACCGTAGCACCCTGACCAGCGACCTGTTGGCCGCGGTCATCGTCACGCTGATGCTGATCCCGCAGAGCCTGGCCTACGCGCAGCTGGCCGGCCTGCCGGCCCAGGTGGGCCTGTACGCCAGCATCGCACCGCTGGTGCTGTACGCGCTGTTCGGCACCAGTCGGGTGCTGGCTGTGGGCCCGGTGGCGGTGGTGTCGCTGATGACGGCCACCACCGTCGGGGAGGTCGCGGCAGCGGGCACGGCGCATTACGCCGCGGTGGCCTTGACGCTCGCCTTTCTGTCGGGCGGCATGCTGTTGGTGATGGGCCTGCTGCGCTGGGGCTTTCTGGCCAACTTCTTGAGCCACCCGGTGATCTCCGGCTTCATCACCGCCTCGGCCTTGCTGATCGCCGCCGGGCAGTTGAAGGTGATCCTGGGCGTGAAGGCGCTGGGCGAGCACTTCTTCGCCCTGGTCTGGAGCCTGCTGGCCCACCTCACGCAACTGCACCTGGTGTCCACCGTGCTGGGCTTGGCCATGGTGGCCTTCCTGTTCTGGGCGCGCAAGGGCGCCAAGCCCGCGCTGGTGCGCCTGGGCCTGCCGCCCCGCCTGGCCGACGTGGCGGCCCGGGCCGCGCCCGTGGCCGGCATCGCCCTCACCGCCGGGCTGACCTGGCAGTTCCAGTGGCAAACACAGGGCCTGAAGATCGTGGGCAGCGTGCCGCCGGGCCTGCCGCCCCTGACCACGCCGCTGTGGGACGTGGCCCTGTGGAAGGAGCTGGCCCTGCCGGCGCTACTGATCAGCGTGGTCGGCTTCGTCGAGTCGGTGTCGGTAGGGCAGACCCTGGCGGCGCGGCGGCGCCAGCGCATCGAGCCAGACCGGGAACTCGTGGCCCTGGGCGCCAGCAACCTGGGCGCGGCCTTCAGCGGGGGCTTTCCAGTCACGGGCGGCTTTGCGCGCTCGGTGGTGAACTTCGACGCCGGGGCGCAGACGCCTGCGGCCGGCGTGTTCACCGCCGTGGGCATCCTGCTGGCGGCGCTGCTGCTCACACCAGTGCTCTACTTCGTGCCCCAAGCCACGCTGGCGGCCACCATCGTGGTGGCCGTGCTGTCGCTGGTGGATTTGTCGGTGTTCAAGCACACCTGGTCGTATTCCAAGGCGGACTTCGCGGCGGCGGCCGCCACCGTGCTGGTGACGCTGGGCGCAGGCGTGGAAGCCGGCCTGATGGCCGGTGTGGGCCTGTCACTGGCCATGTTCGTCTACCGCACCAGCCGCCCGCACATCGCCGAGGTGGGCCTGGTGCCGGGCACCGAGCACTTCCGCAACGTGGAGCGCCACGCCGTGCAGACCGACGAGGCCGTGCTGGGCTTGCGCGTGGACGAGAGCCTGTACTTCGCCAACGCCCGCGCGCTGGAAGACCGCCTGAACGCTGAAGTGGCGCAGCGCCCCGGCCTGCGCCACGTGGTGCTGCAGTGCTCGGCCATCAACGACATCGACGCCAGCGCCCTTGAAAGCCTGGAAGCCATCGACGCCCGCCTGCGCGACGCCGGCGTCACGCTGCACCTGTCGGAAGTGAAGGGTCCGGTGATGGACCGCCTGAAGGGCACGGCGCTGCTGCAGCACCTGCGCGGCCAGGTGTTCCTCACGCACTTCCAGGCGGTGCAGGCGCTGGGAGCGCAGGCTCCGCCGTCACCGGGC
>JBIKMY010000296.1:0-3502 GCA_044358945.1 Rubrivivax sp. | reverse complement strand
CTGCTTCTGGAGGCCGGCCGGCTGGACGCGGCCGAGCAACTGGTGCGCTCCCACGTGGTGGCGGGGCAACCCACGGCGCCGGGCCTGCTGTACCGGCTGTCGCTCTGTCGGCTGGGCCGTGGCGACTATCGAGACGGGTTTGCCCTGTACGAGTCGCGGCTGGGCCTGGGCCCGGCCGACGTGTCCAACCGCATCCGCCAACCGGTGCTGCCCATGCCGCTGTGGCAGGGCCAGGATCTGCGCGGCAAGCGGCTTCTGGTGCTCACCGAGCAGGGCTACGGCGACCACATCCAGTTCTGCCGCTTCGTGCCGCGCCTGGCCGCCGCCGGAGCCGAGGTGGTGATGGCCGTGGCGCCGCCGCTAGAAGGTCTGATGCGTACCCTGCCGGGGTGTTCACGCGTGCTGACCCGCCTGGACGACACGCGCAGTGCCGGCTGCGACTACTGGGTGTTCGTGGGCAGCCTGCCCCACCGCCTGCAGGTGGACCGCTTGCAGTTGGACACGGCCGGGCCCTACCTGCGGGCGCGGGACGATCTGCGTCAGGCCTGGCGTCAGCGCCTGGCGCCGCTGGGCGCGACCAAGCGTGTGGGCCTGGTGTGGGGCGGCCGACCGGAAAACGAGTACGAGCGTCGGCGCGCGCTGCCCTTCGAGGCGCTGCTGCCACTGGGCCGCCTGGAAGGCGTGCATCTGGTAAGCCTGCAGATGGGCCCGCGTGCGCAGGATCTGCAGCGCCACCCCGGGGCCCTGCCCATCGAGGTGCTGAGCCCCGAAGAACTGGGCACCTTCGAGGACACGGCTGCCCTCATGGCCGAGCTGGACGCGGTGGTCACCGTGGACACCGCTTTCTCGCACCTGGCCGGCGCCCTGGGCGTGCCGACGCTGCTGATGCTGCCCGAGGCCCCGGATTGGCGCTGGTGGCTGCAGCCCGAAACCTCGCCCTGGTACCCCTCGGTGCGGTTGTTCCGTCAGGCGAGCGCCGGCCGCTGGGACGGCGTGGTCGCCCGCGTGGGCAAGGCGCTGACGGGCTGAAGCTCAATCCCCCCGAACCACGCCTTCGCGCCGCGGGTCCGCGCCGCCGAACCAGCCGCGGCCTCGGCGCTCGATGGCCTGCAGGCCGCTGGTGAGATCGATCTCCTGCACCACATGTCCGCGCGCTTTGAGCGCCTCCACCATCGCCGCGTCGAACCGGCCCTTCTCCAGCACCGTGGGGCCGTTGTAGCTGCCGAAGTTGGGCAGGTCGATGGCGCGCTGCACGTCCAGGCCGAAGGCCAGCGTGCCGAGCAAGGTCTTGGCCGTGGAGTGGATGATCCCCGCGCCGCCCGAGGAGCCCAGGCTCATCAGCAACTGGCCGTCCCGCCGGTCGAAGACCAGGGTGGGACTCATGCTGGAGCGCGGTCGCTTGCCAGGCTGCAGGCGGTTGGCGACGGCCTGCCCCTGCGCACCTGCGGCGGTGAAGGAGAAGTCCGTGAGCTGGTTGTTGAGCAGGAACCCCCCGGGCAGCCCGGTTCCACCGTCAGACAGGATTCGGGAGCCCCAGGCGTCCTCGATGGTGCTGGTCATGGAGACTGCGCGGCCCTCGGCATCGACGATGCTGAAGTGGGTGGTTCCCCGCTCGGGCTGGGGCGGTTGCAGAGCGTGGGACAGGCGCTCGACGCCCGGCGGCAGCCCAGGACCCGCCGTCTTCATACTCTGCTCGCCGATCAAGGCGGCCCGCGCACGCAGGTAACCGGGATCGAGCAGGGACCTCCAATCTCCCCCTGGCGCCCGGATGAACTCCGGGTCGGCCACGTATTGCGCACGGTCTGCAAACGCCAGGCGGGCGGCTTCGGTGTAGCGGTGCAGGAACGCCACGCTGGACGGCCCATCGGGCCCCGTACCAGGTGCGCCGGGCTCCAGGGCGTCCAGCAGTCCCAGGATCTGCATCATCGCCAGGTGCCCGGAAGACGGCGGCGGAAAGCCACAGACCCGGTAGGCGCGCCACGCGGTGCAGAGCGCCTCCCTCACCACCGGTTGGTAACCCGCCAGATCGGCAAGGCTCAGCCGCCCCAGGTTGGTGGGATGCCCGCGAACGCGGCGCACGATGTCGTTGGCCACAGGCCCCGTCAGCAACGCGTTGCTGCCTTCGACTGCCACTCGCTTCAACACCTGGGCCAGGGCCGGATTTCGAAGGCGGTGTCCCACGGGGTGGGGTTCGCGATCCGCGCCGTAGAAATAGGCCGCCGCGTTGGGGACGGAACGCAGCGCTTGTTCCTGTTTTAGCAGGAGGTGCATGCGGGGACTGACGAGGAACCCCTCATCGGCGAGCTGAATGGCCGGCTGCAGCAGGCGCGCCCAGGGCAACTTGCCGTGCACGCGGTGGGCCTGTTCCAGCATGCGGACTGCGCCCGGCACCCCCACCGAGCGTCCGCCGACCACGGCCTGCGGGAACGGCATGGGCTTCCCGTCGGGCAGCAGAAACAGGCGCTCATCGGCCGCCGCGGGGGCTGTCTCTCGTCCGTCCCAGGCCTGGACGGTGCGTCCGTCCCAGTGCATCAGGAAAGCGCCGCCCCCCAGTCCGCTGGAATGCGGCTCCACCAGGGCCAGCACCATTTGCACCGCCACGGCGGAGTCCACGGCCGTGCCTCCGGCCTTGAGCACCTGGTAGCCCGCCTCGGTGGCCAAGGGGTTGGCGGCAGCCACCATGAAGCGCTGGCTGGTCCATCCCGGCTTGGCCGCGAGGCCGGAGGGTCCCTCGAGCATGGGCGGGACAGCGGGCGCTGCCGCATTGGGCGGCGCGGCGCAGCCCCCCAGGCCGATGATCGCGGCGGCAGCAAAGAAAAGGGCCGCTTTCGCGGCCCGGAACATTCCAATGTCCATCGACTGCTCCTGTGCAGGAGCGCAGCTTACTGCAGCGGCACGCCCGTCTTGGACTGCAGTTCCTCGCGGGTGACGCCCGGCGCCATCTCCACCACCTTGAGGCCGTGCGGGGTGACGTCCAGCACGGCCAGGTCGGTGATGATGCGGTCGACCACGCCCACGCCCGTCAGCGGCAGGGTGCACTGCGGCAGGATCTTGAGGTCGATGGTGCCGTCCTTCCTCTTGGCCACGTGCTCCATCAGCACCACCACGCTCTTGACGCCGGCCACCAGGTCCATCGCGCCGCCCATGCCCTTGACCATCTTGCCCGGGATCATCCAGTTCGCCAGGTCGCCCTTTTCGCTGACCTGCATGGCACCCAGGATGGACAGGTTGATCTTGCCGCCACGGATCATGGCAAAGCTGTCGTGGCTGCCGAAGATGCTGGAGCCGGCGATGGTGGTCACCGTCTGCTTGCCTGCGTTGATGAGGTCGGCGTCCACCTCGTCTTCGGTAGGAAACGGGCCGATGCCCAGCATGCCGTTCTCGCTTTGCAGCCAGACTTCGATGTCGGCCGGCACGAAGTTGGCCACCAGCGTGGGCAGACCGATGCCCAGGTTCACATAAAAGCCGTCTTGCAGCTCGCGGGCGGCACGCGCCGCCATCT
>JBIKMY010000295.1:0-3508 GCA_044358945.1 Rubrivivax sp. | reverse complement strand
GACCAGCACGCGCCGCTCACCCAGGCGCAGGAACTCGATGTGGTGGAACACGCTGGCCTTGCGCGGGGCCGTGACCACGCCCACGAAGCTCGACAGGCTGGACAGCAGGTGCGCGGCCTGCGCGATGACGCGCTGCGGCTGGTCAGGGTGCAGTTGCCCGCGGGCGGCGGCCAGGTCGGGCGAGGCTTGGTTCAGGTCCACGGGCCGGGCCGTGAGCATGGTGTCCACGAACAGGCGGTAGCCACGGGCAGTAGGGATGCGCCCGGCGCTGGTGTGGGGACTGGCGATGAGGCCCAGTTCCTCCAGGTCGCTCATCACGTTGCGGATGGTGGCGGGCGAGAGGTCCAGACCCGAGGCGCGGGACAAGGTGCGCGAGCCCACGGGCTGGCCCTCGGCGATGTAGCGCTCGACAAGGGCTTTGAGCAGCGTCTTGGCGCGTTGGTCCAGCATGCGGCAGATTGTAGTGAGCGCCCCGGTTTCCTGCGCCGCCCCACCGCTGGCGTCACCCCCTTGCGAGGGGGTGCATTTCCGGGGCCCTATGGTGTAATCATTTGCATCATGTCCATGCGCTTTCGCCACGCGGCCATCGTCGGGAAGTACCAGGCCCGCGGCATCCGGCCGGTGCTGGAGGAAGTGGCCCACTTCCTGATCGATCAGGGGCTGGACGTCTGTTTCGACCGTGACACGGCTTCGGCCACGGGCGTGGCCCACTACGAGGCACTGAGCACCGCCGAGATCGGTGCGCGCTGCGATGTCGCGGTGGTGGTGGGCGGCGACGGCACCATGCTGGGCATTGCCCGCGAACTGGCCCGCCACAACCTGCCGCTGGTAGGCATCAACCAGGGACGGCTGGGTTTCATCACCGACGTGCCCATCGACCGCTTCAAGGAGTCTCTGGCGCCCATGCTGGCGGGCGACTACGAGGAAGAGCACCGCACCATGCTGGACGGCAGCGTCTGGCGCGACGGCGAGCGCATCTTCGAAGGCCTGTCGATGAACGACGTGGTGGTCAGCCGCGGCGCCACTGCCGGCATGGTGGAACTGCGCGTAGACATCGGCAACGATTTCGTGGCCAACCTGCGGGCCGATGGCCTGATCATCGCCTCGCCCACGGGCTCCACGGCCTACGCGCTGTCGGCCGGCGGGCCCATCCTGCACCCGGGCATTGCCGGCTGGGTGCTGGTGCCCATCGCCTCGCACACCTTGTCCAACCGGCCCATCGTGCTGCCCGACCACGGCGAGGTACGCATCGAGATCGTGGCCGGGCGCGACGCCTCGGCCAACTTCGACATGCACAGCCTGACCAGCCTGCTGCACGGTGACCAGGTGCGCGTGCGCCGCTCGCAGCACAAGGTGCGTTTCCTGCACCCGCGCGGCTGGAGCTACTACGCCACGCTGCGGCGCAAGCTCAGGTGGTACGAAGGCGTGGTGTAGCCGTGCTCAAGCGCATCGCCCTGCAGGACTTCGTCATCGTCGACGCGCTGGACCTGGACATCGGGGCCGGCTTCTCGGTGCTGACGGGCGAAACCGGTGCCGGCAAGTCCATCCTCATCGATGCCCTGCAGTTGGCCCTGGGCGGCCGCGGCGAGGCGGGGATGGTGCGCGAAGGCGCTGCGCGTGCGGAAATCGTTGCCGAATTCGACCTGCCCGCCACCCTGACCGACTGGATGCAGGAAGCGGGTTTCGAGACCGCGGGTGGCAGCCTGCTGCTGCGGCGCACCCTCGACACCCAGGGCAAGAGCCGGGCCTGGATCAACGGCGGCAGCGCGACGGTGGGCCAGTTGCGAGAGGCCGGTGAGCACCTGGTGGAGATCCATGGCCAGCACGCTTGGCAAGGCCTCACCCGGCCGGCCGCCGTGCGCGCGCTGCTGGACGATCAAGCCGGCCTGGACCTCACGCCGTTGTCTGCGGCTTGGAGCACCTGGCGCCAGGCCCTACAGGCGCTGGAACAGGCGCGAGCCCAGCGCGACACGCTGGACCAGGAGCGCGAGCGCCTGCAATGGCAGGTGAGCGAACTGGACCGGCTGAGCCCGGGCGAACACGAGTGGGCCGAGCTGAACGCCGAGCACAGCCGCCTGGCCCACGCGCAAGCGCTGCTGGAGGCGGCACGCCGGGCGCTGGACGCGGTGTCCGAGGCCGATGCTGCGGCGGACACGCTCACCGGACGGGCCGCCGATGCGCTGGAGGCCGTGTCCGGCTTCGACTCCGCCCTGGGCCCCGTGGCCGAGGTGCTGCGCTCGGCGCAGGTGCAGTTGCAGGATGCGGCCCACAGCCTGCACGCCTACCTGGCCCGGCAGGAACCCGACCCCCAGCGGCTGGCGCAACTGGATGAGCGACTGTCCACCTGGATGCAACTTGCGCGGCGCCACCGGCGCCAGCCCGCCGAGTTGCCGGCCCTGCTGCAGGGCTGGCACGAGGAACTGCGGGCGCTGGAGGCCTCGGCGAACCTGGAAGCGCTTGAACACCGGGCAACGCAGGCCGAACAGGCGTGGCGCACCGGGGCCCGGCAGGTGTCCCGCGCCCGCCAAGCGGCTGCGCCGCGGCTGGCGGCGGCGGTGACGCAAGCCATGCAGCAACTGGGCATGGAGGGTGGGCGGTTCGAGGTGGCGGTCCTGCCGCTGGAGGAGCCACAGTCCTTCGGCCTGGAACAGGTGGAGTTCCGGGTGGCTGGTCACGCCGGCAGCAGCCCGCGCCCGCTGGCCAAGGTGGCCTCGGGCGGGGAACTCTCGCGCCTGGCGCTGGCGATCGCCGCCACGGCCGCGACGGCCGCCGCGGCCCCCACCACGGCGCGCCAGCGGCCCACGCAGGGCGCCGTGCCCACACTGATCTTCGACGAGATCGACGCGGGCGTGGGCGGCGCGGTGGGTGACAGCGTGGGTCGCCTGATGAAGCAGCTGGGTGCCAACACCCAGGTGCTGGCCGTCACGCACCTGGCCCAGGTGGCCGCCTGCGCCGACGGCCACTTCCTCGTGGCCAAATCCAGCTCCGAGGCCGGTACCGTCACCACCGTCCAGCCGGTGGCCGGCGAGGCCCGGGTCAGCGAGATCGCCCGCATGCTGGGCGGCGAGCGTCTCGCCGGCACCAGCCGCGCCCATGCCCAGGCCCTGCTGGGCGCCTCGCGATGAAGGCCGCCGAAGTCGTTCTCATCACGGGCATTTCCGGCTCGGGCAAGTCCGTGGCCCTGCATGCGCTGGAAGATGCCGGCTACTTCTGCGTGGACAACCTGCCGCCGGAACTGCTGCTGGATTTCGTCCGCCTGGAGCTGGACCGCTATGACAGGCGCCAGGTGGCGGTGGCCGTGGACGCGCGCACGGCCGGCTCGCTGCCTGCCCTGATCGGGCTGATCGACAAGCTGCAGCGCAAGGGCACGAAGATCCGCTCCCTCTTCCTGGACGCCACCACACCCGCGCTGGTGCGGCGGTTTTCCGAGACAAGGCGCCCGCACCCCCTGTCCATGACCGACCACGCCCGCGACCAGGGCCATGCGCTGCTGGACGCCATCGAGCAG
>JBIKMY010000294.1:0-3523 GCA_044358945.1 Rubrivivax sp. | reverse complement strand
GCTCCTGCGTGTAGGCCACGTCGTGGTCGTTCTCAGCCAGGTGGGTGTGCAGGCGTACCCCCAGGCTGCGGGCCAGGGCGGCCGACTCACGCATCAGGTCCCGGCTGACGGTGAAGGGCGAGCACGGCGCCAGGGCGATCTGCAGCATGGCGCCGTGCGATGGGTCGTGCCAGCGCTCGACCAGGCGCTGGCTCTCGCGCAGGATGTCGGGCTCGGCCTCCACCACCCGGTCGGGCGGCAGCCCGCCCTGGCTCTGCCCCACGCTCATGGCGCCGCGCGTGGCGGTGAAGCGCAGCCCGATGGCCTGCGCGGCGGCGATGCTGTCTTCCAGCCGGATGCCGTTGGGGTAGATGTAGAGATGGTCGCTGCTGGTGGTGCAGCCGCTGAGCAGCAATTCCGCCATCGCCACCTGGTGCGACACCGTCACCATCTCCGGCCTCAGCCCCGCCCAGATGGGGTACAGGCCCTGGAGCCAGCTGAACAGTTCGGCGTTCTGCACCCCCGGCACCGCGCGGGTGAGGGACTGCACCATGTGGTGGTGCGTGTTCACCATGCCCGGGATGACCACATGCGAGCGCGCATCGATCACCTCGTCCACGGCGCCGGGCGCCAGCCACTGCGGCGGCAGCGTCCCTTCGGGGTAGACGCCTTCGATCAGCCCGTCTCGCACGAGGATGGAGGCGTGGGCCAGTTCGGTGCCGGCATCGTCCTGGGTGGCCACGCAGCGTGCGCGATGGATCAACAAGGTGCTCATGTCCGGATTGTCTTGCTTTGTCGGGGCCCCAGACAGACGTCCGGCACCGGCCTTGCCATCAGGCTTGCCGCGGGGCTCCGTGCCCGTACCAGGTCAGGGACAGCGCGCAGGCCGCCACGATCAGCCCGCAGGCCAGCAGTGCCAGCAGCGCCGTCCATTCGGTCTCGCGTGTCTGCTTCTGCAGTGTCGAGCCCAGTTGCTGGTAGACGCTGCGCAGGGCTTCGGCCGTGCCGGCCTGGTGGTATTCGCCGCCCGTCACGCGCGCCACCTCACGCAGTGCGGCCTCGTCCAGCTGCAGGTAAAAGGCCATGCCTTCCCCGGCCGCCAGATGCCCGTCCGGCGTGCCCAGCCCGACCACGTGCACCTTCACGCCGCGGTCGGCGGCCATCTTCGCGGCCTGCAGCGTGTCGACCCCCGTGGTGCGGCGTCCGTCGCTCAACAGGATGATGGCCGCGGCGTTGTACGAACCTGGCGCCACGGGGCTGAAGGCCTTGGTCGCCGCCTGGGCCTGCCGGTCCGTCGGGAGAGGCCTGCGCTGCGGGCCGAAGATCATCTCGGCCAGATCGATGCCGTGGTCGGGGAACAGCTCGGCCAGGCACACCACGATGGCGCTGCCGATGGCCGTGCCGCGCTGCATCTGGATGAGGTCGATGGCGCTGACCAGCGAGGGGCGGTCCAAGGTCGGGCGCTGCGCCACCTGCGCGGTGCCGGCGAAGGTGACCAGCCCGACCTCGATACCCTTGGGCATGTCCTGCACAAAGCCCTTGGCCGCCTCCTGTGCGGCGACCATGCGCGTGGGCTTCACATCCGTCACCCGCATGCTGAGCGACACGTCCATCGCCAGCAGGATCGTGGAGCGGGCCCAGGGCAGTGTCACCCAGCCGATCGGCCGCGCCGCGGCCAGCAGCAGCAAGCCGATCGCGGCGAAGATGAGGGCGGGCGGCACATGCCGGCGCCAGGTTCGGCCCTGCGCCCGCCGGGCCGTGGCGATGCTGCTCAGGCGCAGGGCCCGCCGGGCCCCGCGGCGCAGCATCCACAGGTACAACACCGGCAGCAAGGGCAGCGCCAGCATCCACCACAGGTATTGGGGCCACAGAAAGCTCATGAGGGACACGTAGCCTACGGTGCGCCGACCTGGGCCTTGTACCAGGCGGCGATCTGCTCGCCCGTCATGAAACTGGCCTTGGGCTGGGCCAGCACCGCGTCAAGCAGTTGCTCGAAGTAGCCGATGCGGTGCGGCACGCCGGTGATGTAGGGGTGCACGCTCAGAGCCATCACCCGGGGCTGCACCGCGCCGTCCTGCACCAGCCGGTCCAGCTGCAAACGCCCGCGCAGAAGCAGCTCGTCGGCGCGGTGCTGCTGCAGCAGCATCATGGGGATGTCGTTCAGCTCCACCGTGTAGGGCACCGACAGCACCGGCTGGGGGCTGGCGCGCAGCCACACCGGCTGTTCGTCCAGCACCCAGTCGGCCACGTACTCGATGCCGGCGGCGCTCAGCAGGTCCAGCGTGGTGTCGGTCTCGGTCAGGCCGGGGCTCTCCCAGCCCACCGGCCGGCGGCCCGTGAAGCGCTCGATGGTGCTCATGCACTGCTCGATGGCTTGGGCCTGATCCTCCAGCTTGTGCATCGGGCCCTGGATGTGGCCGTGGCCCATGAACTCCCAGTTCGAGCGCAGCGCGGCTTCGGCCACCTGCGGATAGCTGTCGCACACGATGCCGTTGATGGCCAGCGTGGGCACGATGCCTCGCGCCACCAACGCCTCATGCAGCCGCCAGAAGCCCACGCGCATGCCGAACTCGTGCCAGGCCCAATTGGGCAGATCGGGCAGCAGCGGCTGGCCCATGGGGGGCGACAGCACCGTGCGCGGCATGGCGCGCTCGATGGTCCAGTGCTCGACATTGACGATCACCCAGACCAGCACGTGCTCGCCATGGGGCGTGCGCAGCAGCGGCCGCTGGGTGATGGGGTTGTAAGGGGCGCGGTCACTCAGCAGGCGGGGCATGGGGTCTCCGGATCACCAGGAAGGCGAGCGAGGGTTGAGGGCTCGGGCGGACGTTTTCCGCAATCTTTGCACGACCTGACCGAGCCCGCACCGCTGCGCGAGCCCTGTGCCTCACACCACGCTGGCAGCACCCTTCTGGCATTGGCCTCGTCCAGCACCATGCGCCTGGCCCAGTCGGCGATCTGGTCTTCGCTGATGCGCCTGACCTTGAAGTAGGCCGCCATGACTTCTATCGATGCGTGTGCGTGACCCTGGCTGCGGCCTGCCGGGGCGCGAGGCCCGGCTTCAACACGTGTTCCGGTGAGCAACACCGCAAGGGCCTGGGGTTTCAGCCGTTGAGCTAGCATGCCGCCGGTTTTCACCTGACCTCGGGCAGCTACCGATGACGGCGTCACTTGGCCCAGGCACATTACGCGGTGTCCCGGTATCGCTTTCCCGGTCTCTCCTCTTCAGGCCCTTCGTTGCCTGGCCTGACGAGACAGAGTCGGTCCCGTGTATTTCCAGTCCTTCAGCCAGCAGCCCGGCAGAACCGGGTTGTCCCCAACAGAGGAAGCCATGTCTGTATCACGCCGTTCCGCCCTGCACACCTGGATGCTGGGTCTTGCTATTTGCGTCGCCTTGATTCCGGCCGGCGCCTCCGCCAGCACCGCCTGCAAGTTCAAACCCTCGGTCGGCCAGTCGGGCAAGGACGTGGTGTGGGTGCCCACGCCCGATGGCGTCGTCGATCGCATGCTGCGCATGGCGCAGGTGACCCCGGACGACTACCTC
>JBIKMY010000293.1:0-3533 GCA_044358945.1 Rubrivivax sp. | reverse complement strand
CAGACGCAGGATTTGTCCCTCCACCCCGTCGGTAAGCAGGTAGATCCAGCCGTCGGGCCCCTGGCGCACGTCGCGGATGCGGGCCCGCTGCGAAGCCAGCATCTGCTCCTGCGCCACCACCTTGGAACCCTCCAGGCTCAGCCGCACCAGCACCTGCGCGCGCAGCGCCCCCAGCAGCAGTTGCCCCTTCCACCCGGGATAGCGGTCGCTCGTGATGAAGGCCAGGCCACTGGGCGCAATGGACACCGGCATCCACCACTGCAACGGATGTTCGAAACCGGCCTTGGGACCATCCTCGCCGATGCGCGTGCCCGTACCGTAGTTGCGCCCGTAGGTCACCAGGGGCCAGCCGTGATTGCGACCGGCCTGCACGAGGTTGAGTTCGTCACCGCCTTGCGGGCCGTGCTCGGTCTGCCACAGCTCACCCGTGACGGGGTGCACGGCCAAGCCCTGGATGTTGCGGTGCCCCAGACTGAAGACCTCGGGTGCGGCGCCCGGGCGACCGACGAAGGGGTTGTCGGCAGGCACCCGGCCGTCCGGCTCGATGCGCACGATCTTGCCGATGTGGTTGGCCGGGTTCTGTGCCTCGTTCTTGAGACCGAAGCGGTCGCCCAGGCCGACGAACAGACGTCCATCCTTGGCAAACGCCAGGCGCGAGCCGCAGTGCAGGGAACTGGACGCCTTGGGCCACTGGCGGAAGATCACCTGCACGTCCACCAGACGCGGCTCCTGCAGCCGCCCGCGCGCCACCGCCACGCCGTTGCCACCGTCGCCCGGTTCGGCGTAGGTCCAGTAGACCCAGCGGTTCTCGGGGAATTTTGGGTCCAGCGCCACGTCCAGCAGCCCGCACTGGCCCTTCGCATCGACCGCAGGCAAGCCCTGCAGCGGCTCGCCCAGACGGCCATCGGCCCCAATGATGCGCATGCGGCCCGGGCGTTCGGTCACCAGCATGCGGCCATCGGGCAGGAAGGCCAGCCCCCAGGGCTGCGCCAGGCCGCGGGCCACGGGCACGGGCTTCAAGTCGGCACTGGTGAAGGCCTGCACGGGCCAAGCCGACGCCGTGGCCCACAGGCCCACGACGCACACACGCGTCGCCCGGCGGCGCAACGCATGGACCACCTCACAGACAACCGAACGGACACCAGAGAAGTTCATGAACTGCATGCTGCCGCAAGCGGCGCAGGCGCACTGACGCAGGGGGATTGCCTGCGGACACCGGTTCGACGCCTGACGGGCGCGACCTGCCCGAGCGTCAACCCGCCTGCGCCGCCTCCACCACCATCTGCACGCGCTGCCGGCCGTTCCAGTCGTCCAGCTGGATGCGAAAGGCCAGTTGCACGTGCTGCGGCAGGGGCTCGGTGCGCTGAAACCAGATGGCGTCGCGCAACTCACCGGCGTGGCGCACGCGCAGCTTGAGGTGCTTGTCCTTGAGCAGGGTCTGCTGAATCACCTCCACCTGGTCACAGAACAAGGGAGGCTCGAAGCCTGAGCCCCAGACCTGGGCATCCAGCAACTGCGCCGTCTGGGCGTTGAACCACTGCAGGTCCAGCGGGCCGTCGTGCTGCAGCGTGCGCTGCAGCGTGGCCGGCTCCAGCCACTCCTGCGCCACCTGGCGCAGCGCGGCATCGAATGCAGGGAACCGGTCCGGCTCCACACTGGCACCGGCGGCCATCGCATGGCCTCCAAAGCGCCGCAACACCCCGGGTGCGCGCTTGCTCACCAGGTCCAGCGCGTCGCGCAGGTGAAAGCCTGGAATCGAGCGCCCGCTGCCCTTGAGCGAGCCGTCCTGGGCGCGGGCGAAGACGAAGGTGGGCCGGTGCAGCCGGTCCTTCAGGCGCCCTGCCACGATGCCCACCACGCCCTCGTGGAAACTTTCGTCGAACAGGCTCACGGCGGCCGGCGGCTCGGTGAGCTCGGCCAGTTGCCGGGCCACGGCGGCCTCGGCCTGCTCGCGCATGCCCGCTTCCACCTCGCGACGCTCGCGGTTGATGGTGTCGAGCTGCGCCGCCAGTTCGGCGGCTCGTGCGGCATCATCCGTGAGCAGGCATTCGATGCCCAGGGTCATGTCCGACAGACGCCCGGCGGCGTTGATGCGAGGGCCCAGCTTGAAGCCGAAATCCAGGGCAGCCGCACGAGCGGGATCAGCCCCGGCCACGGCGAACAAGGCCGCCACGCCCGGCTGCATGCGGCCCGCGCGGATGCGCCGCAGGCCCTGTGCCACCAGGCGGCGGTTGTTGGCGTCCAGTTTCACCACGTCGGCCACGGTGCCCAGGGCCACGAGGTCCAGCAGGGCGTCGATCCGCGGCTGGTTGGCGGCCTCGAAGCGGCCGCGCTGGCGCAACTCGGCACGCAGCGCCAGCAGCACATAGAACATGACCCCCACCCCCGCCAGCGCCTTGCTCTCGAAGCCGTCACCAGGCTGGTTGGGATTGACGATGACGCGGGCAGGCGGCAGCACCACTTCGTCGCCGACCACGGCTGGCAGGTGGTGGTCGGTCACCAGCACGTCCAGGCCCTGCGCCCGCGCGTGCGCCACGCCTTCCAGACTGGAGATGCCGTTGTCCACCGTCACCAGCAGGTCGGGGCGGCGCTGCAGCGCCAGGTCCACGATGGCGGGCGTCAGGCCGTAGCCGTGGATGGCGCGGTCAGGCACCACATAGCCCAGGGTGTCGGGCGCGGCGCCCAGCAGGCGCAAGCCGCGCAGGGCGACGGCACAGGCGGTGGCGCCGTCACAGTCGTAATCGGCCACGACGACGATGCGCCGACCGGCTTCGATCACGTCCGCCAGCAGCAGGGCCGCCTCGACGGTGCCCTTCATCGACGGCGGTGGCAGCAGGTGCGCCAGTGCATCGTCCACCTCCTGCATGGAACGAACGCCGCGCGCGGCCAGCAGGCGGGCCATCAGCGGGTGCACACCGGCCTGCTCCAGCGCAAACCGGACGCGGGGCGGCGTGTCCCGGGGCAGCAGACGGGGGGCGGTCAAGGGTGGTCCTTCACAGGGCCTGCAAGGTCTTCAGCAACCGGTGGTGCGCCGCGTCCGGCCGCCACCAGGACCACAGGCGCTGCCAGGGCGCGGCGCCGCCCCGCTTTGCAAGGGTCCAGATGCCGCGCTCGCCGCACAGGCTGAGCTGCACATCCTCGCCCTGCAGCGCTGCAGCCCGCGCCGGGCCGATCACCTCCTGGTCCAGGGCGTCGAAGGCCTGGCACCAGGCGACCACGTCACCGCGCAGCGCAGGTTCGCGCAAACGTTCGTCCAGGCGCACGTGGTCCAGCCGCCCCAGGACGGCGCGGTCGGGCACCGGGCCGCAGCCGTCGAGCCAGAAGGAGTTGACGGCGAGCGCGCCGCGGGCCTCTCGCTCCTCGTTGAGCGGGTGGGCATGCAGCAGCATCTGCACCTCGTTCTGCAAGCGGCGGATGCGACGGGCGCGCGGGTCGGCCGCCAGCCACAGGTCCACGTTGCGGCCGATCACGCGGTCCAGCGACGCGCAGGGCAAGCCGTCCAGGTCGGGGTGCGAGACCAGCCAGCGGGTGGG
>JBIKMY010000292.1:0-3535 GCA_044358945.1 Rubrivivax sp. | reverse complement strand
CCAGAACGTGCGTGCTCAGTCCCATGGGGTGTCCTTTTGCGCGGGTCTTGCCGGGCCTGCTGAATCGGTTGATCAGTTGACCGGAGCCCCGGCCTCCCACCAGCGGCGCACCAGGTCCCGCTCGGCGTCGGTGATCTGGGTCGCATTGTTCATCGGCATGAGCTTGAGCACCGACACCTGCTGGTAGACGGACAGGGCATGCTGCTTGAGCAGTTCAGGCGTGTGCAGGGCCACGTTCTTCTGCTGCATCTGGGCGTTGTGACACACCAGGCAGCGCTGCTCCACCACCAAGCGCACGTCGGCGGCCGTGACGGGCGCGGCCGCCGCCGCGGCCGGTGCGGGCGACACCGGCGCCGGCTTCATGCCCAGCACGAGCCCCAGGATCAGCACGACACCGGCGCCTGCGTACTCCCAGGGCACCCGGCGCCCTTCAATGAGCGCGCGGTGGCGCGCCACGAAACTGTGGCGGATCAGGGCGCCGGCCAGCATCAGCACGAACAGCACCACCCAGTTCCAGGCCCCCTGGTAGAGCCAGCCGTAGTGGTTGGACAACATCGCGATCAGCACCGGCAGCGTGAAGTACGTGTTGTGCACGCTGCGCTGCTTGCCGCGCTTGCCGTGGATGGCCAGTTCCTTCGGGTCGAACTTCTGGTTGCCGGTCATGGCCGCCACCACCTTGCGCTGGCCGGGGATGATCCAGAAGAAGACGTTGGCACTCATCGCCGTGGCGATCATGGCGCCCACCAGCAAGAAGGCCGCACGCCCCGGGAACAACTGGCAGGCGGCCCATGAGGCGAGGGCGATCACCCCCAGCATCACCACTCCCACCACGGCCTCGCCGTGCTTGCGGAAACCCAGGGCCCGGCACACCAGGTCATAGACCAGCCAGAAACCAACCAGAAAACCCACCGCCGCGAAGCCCGCGGCCACGGGCGACCAGTCCATCAGCGACTTGTCCACCAGCCAGGTGCTCGCATTCCACAGGTACAGCACCGTGAACAGCGCAAAGCCGCTGAGCCAGGTGGAATACGCCTCCCAGTAGAACCAGTGCAGCTTGGTGTGGATCTTGCGTGGGGCCACCATGTACTTCTGCGGGTTGTAGAAACCCCCACCGTGCACCGCCCACATGGCCCCGTCCACGCCCTTTTCCAGCAGGTCCGGGCTGGTGGGGCGGATGAGGTTGTTGTCCAGGAAAACGAAATAGAAGGATGAGCCGATCCAGGCGATGGCCGTGATCACATGCAGCCAGCGCAGCAGCAGATTGCCCCAATCGAGCAGATAGGCTTCCATCGGTCAGGTTTCCTGCAGGGTCACATCCCGCAACCTGCTCATTGTATACAGCCACAGCACACAAGATGTCGCCAACTGGTGTATACAATCGCCAGCGCATCACGGCATCCCTCATGGCCAACACCGCAGCATCACGCTTGAAGGCACTCCCGGCCATTCCCCGGCCGCGCCGCGCTGCGGCCCCGGGCCGGGCCACGCAGCAGATCGTGGATGCCGTGACCGCCGCCGTGATCGAGCGCCGGTTGATGCCCGGCACGCGTCTGGCCGAGCAGTCCATCGCCGAGATCTTCGGCGTGTCACGCACCATCGTCCGTCAGGCCCTGAACCAGCTCTCGCGCGACCGCCTGGTCACCCTGGAGCCGGCGCGCGGCGCCTCCGTGGCCACGCCCAGCGCCGAGGAGGCGCGCCAGGTCTTCGAGACGCGTGCCATGCTGGAGAGCGAACTCGCCCGGCGTCTGAGCCAGGCCATCACCCCCGCGCAGATCGCCACCCTTCGGCAGCACCTGCAGGAAGAAGGCGCCGCCATCGCGCGCACCGATGTGCCGGGCCGCACCCGTCTGCTGGCTGACTTTCATGTCGTGCTGGCGCGTCTGCTGGGCAACGAGGTGCTGGCGCAGTTGCTGAGCGATCTGCTCAGCCGGTCTTCGCTGATCTCCCTGATGTACCAGAGCTCGATGTCGGCGGAGCAATCACAGGCCGAGCATGTGGCCATCGTGGATGCGCTGGAGCGCCGAGACAGCGAAGCCGCCGGCCGGTTGATGGGCCATCACATTGCCAGTGTCGAGCGGAACTTGCAGCCGATGACAGCACCTTCAGACCTGGCCAGCGTGCTGCGCCCTGAGTTGCATCTGCCCTCCTGAACCACGGCCCCAAGCCACCGCACCCACGTTCCCCCCCACTGCATCCCGCGCCCACCCATGACCAGAGCCACCGGCCCCACGGCAGCCCCCTACCCCCGCGACCTGCGCGGTTACGGCCGCCAGTCCCCCCACGCACGCTGGCCGGGCAACGCCCGGGTGGCCGTGCAGTTCGTGCTGAACTACGAGGAAGGCGGCGAGAACTCGGTGCTGCATGGCGATGCCGGCAGCGAGCAATTCCTCTCCGAGATGTTCAACCCCCCGGCCTTCCCGGCTCGCCACTTGAGCATGGAGGGCGTGTACGAGTACGGCAGCCGGGTGGGCGTGTGGCGCATCCTGCGGGAGTTCGAAAAGCGTGGCTGGCCGCTGACGGTGTTTGGCATCTCCATGGCGCTGGAGCGCTGTCCCGAAGTCACCGCCGCCTTCGTGGAACTGGGCCACGAGATCGCCTGCCATGGCTGGCGCTGGATCCACTACCAGGGCGTGGACGAAACCACCGAGCGCGAACACATGCTGCGCGGCATGGAGATCATTGCGCGCCTGACCGGTGACGGTGCGAACGGCAGCGAGCGCGTGCTGCACGGCGCCGGCTGGTACACCGGCCGCGACAGCCCCAACACCCGGCGCCTGGTGGCCGACTTTGGCGGCTTCACCTACGACAGCGACTACTACGGCGACGACCTGCCCTTCTGGCTGCAGGTACGCAAGACCGACGGCACGCTGGCGCCCCACCTCGTGGTGCCCTACACCCTGGACTGCAACGACATGCGCTTTGCCTTGCCGCAAGGCTACAGCCACGGTGACGAGTTCTTCGAATACCTGCGCGATGCCTTCGACGTGCACTACGCCGACGGTGCCGAGCACCCCAGCATGATGAGCATCGGCATGCACTGCCGCCTGCTGGGCCGCCCCGGGCGCCTGCGCGCGCTGCAGCGCTTCATGGACCACATCGAGAAGCACGACCGGGTGTGGGTGACCCGCCGCGTGGACATCGCCCAGCACTGGCGTGCCACGCATCCCTTCGACGCCACAACCGCCTTCACCTGGGAGAAGTGACCATGCCCGCGCTGGATCTCCAGGCTCTCAACGGTGCGACGCAGGCCGGCTTCACGGCGCTGCTCGAGGGCATCTACGAGCACTCGCCGTGGATTGCTGAGCGGGCCTGGTCGCACAGGCCGTTCCCGGCGCTGACGTCGCTCAAGCAGGCCTTGGCGGACACCGTGCGAGGCGCTACGCAAGCCGAGCAGCTGGGGCTGATCCGCGCCCACCCGGAGCTGGCCGGCAAGGCCATGGTGAGCAAGACGCTGACGGCCGAGTCCACGAACGAACAAGGCAAGGCGGGCCTGACCGACTGCACGCCCGAGGAATTCGCCCGCATCCAGCAGCTC
>JBIKMY010000291.1:0-3548 GCA_044358945.1 Rubrivivax sp. | reverse complement strand
CTCGAGTGCCTGGTTCGCCCCCGCCTCCTGCATGTGGTAGCCGGAGATGGAAATCGAGTTGAACCTCGGCATGTGCTTGGCCGTGTACTCGATGATGTCGCCGATGATCCGCATGCTCGGCGCGGGCGGGTAGATGTAGGTGTTGCGGACCATGAACTCCTTGAGGATGTCGTTCTGGATGGTCCCGGACAGCTTGTCCTGCGCGACACCCTGCTCTTCAGCCGCCACCACATAGCCCGCCAGCACCGGCAGCACAGCGCCGTTCATCGTCATGCTGACCGACACCTTGTCCAGCGGGATGCCGTCGAACAGGATCTTCATGTCCTCCACGGAATCGATGGCCACGCCAGCCTTGCCGACATCGCCCGTGACGCGGGGGTGGTCGCTGTCGTAACCGCGGTGCGTGGCCAGGTCAAAGGCCACGCTCACGCCCTGCCCGCCGGCGGCCAGGGCCTTGCGGTAGAACGCGTTGGAGTCTTCGGCCGTGGAGAAGCCCGCGTACTGGCGGATGGTCCAGGGGCGCACTGCATACATGGTGGCCTGCGGGCCGCGGATGAAGGGCTCGAAGCCTGGCAAGGTGTCGGTGTGCGGCAGGCTGGCCGTGTCGGCCGCCGTGTACAGCGGCTTGACCGTCAGGCCCTCAGGGGTCACCCAGTTCAGCGCCGACACGTCTGCGCCAGGGGCGGACTTGGCGGCGGCCTGCTGCCATTGCGCCAGGGTGGCGGGCTTGAATTCGGGAGAGGTGGGGTTGCTCATGCGCGGGCCTGTGTCGCTGCTGCGGGAGTGCTGGGCCGAAGGGGCTTGGCTGAAGTTCACGAATTATGCATAATTATAAATTCAAAACCAACACAAATCTGATCCTTCCCCCTGCTCGCCAAGTCACCCCGCCTGCACCACATGGCCGACCTCGCCGCCGCCCAACCCGATTCCGCCCGTACCGGCTCCCCCAGCACCACCCCGGCCAGCGGCGGCGGCATGCTGGCGCCCACCGCGCTGTACGAGCAGGTGGCTGAGCGGCTGCGTCAGCAGATCTTCGCCCGCGAACTGGAGCCGGGCAGTTGGATTGACGAGTTGAAGCTGTGCGCGCAGTGGGGCATCAGCCGCACCCCCATGCGCGAGGCGCTGAAGGTGCTGGCCGTGGAAGGCCTGGTGACCATGAAGGTGCGACGCGGCGCCTACGTCACCGAGATGTCACGCGACGACGTGTCCCAGGTGTACCACCTGCTGGCCTTGCTGGAAAGCGACGCGGCGGCCCAGGTGGCGGCCGGCGCCACATCAAGCCAGCGCGCCCGGTTGAGCGAACTGCATGCCCTGCTGGAGGCGCAGGTGGACCACCGGGACGCCTTCTTCGCCACGAACGAGCAGTTCCACATGGCGCTGCTGGACATGGCCGGCAACCGCTGGGCCGTGCAGGTGGTGCAGGACCTGCGCAAGATGATGAAGCTCAACCGCCACCACTCGCTGTTCAAGCAGGGGCGGCTCGAAGACTCGCTGGCCGAGCACCGGGCGCTGATACAGGCGCTATCCAAGCGCGACGCGGAAGCCGCGCGTCAGACCATGCAGGCCCACTTCCGCTCGGGGCTGGAGGCAGCGGCCGGGTAAGGCCGCCGGAGGGATTACGCCAGCGGGTCAGAACCGCTCGGTGTCGACCTCGGACTCGCTCTGCGCGCCGTAGCGCCCGCCCATCACGGAGTGCTGGTTGATCAGCGCATCGGCCCGCGCCAGGACAGCAGCGGACAACTGCAGATCCAAGGCACCGACGTTCTCGCGCAGGTGGTCCGTGCTGGTGGTGCCCGGCAGCGGGATGACATGCTCACCGCGCGACAGCAGCCAGGCCAGGGCCAGTTGCACTGGCGTGCAGCCGGCCTCGCGCGCCAGCGCCTCGTAGGCTGGCAGCAGCGCCAGGTTGCAAGCGTAGTTCTCCGGTGCGAAGCGCGGCATGCCGCGGCGGATGTCCTTGGCGTCCAGCGTGGTCACGTCGCGCAGCTTGCCGGTCAGGAAGGCCCGCGCCGTGGGGCTGAAGGCCACAAACGCGGCGCCGATGTCACGGCAGGCCTGCAGCACCGCGATCTCCGGGTTGCGCGTCCACAGCGAGTACTCGGTCTGCACCGCGGCAATCGGGTGCACCGCATGGGCGCGCCGCAGCGTGGCGGCCGACACCTCGCTGAGGCCCAGCAGCCTCACCTTGCCCTGCTCCACCAGGCGCGACATCGCACCCACCGAGTCCTCGATAGGCACGGCCTTGTCCCAGCGGTGCAGGTAGTACAGGTCGATCACGTCCGTGCCCAGGCGCTGCAGGCTGTCTTCACAGTTGCGGCGGATGGCCTCGGGCCGGCCGTCGATCACACGCTTGACGCCGTCCGGAAAGGTCACGCCCGCCATGCCGCCCTTGCTGGCCAGGACGATGCGCGATCGGTGGGGCTTGAGCACGCGGCCCACCAGCGTCTCATTCGCGCCAAAGCCGTACAGCGCCGCGGTGTCGAAGTGGTTGACGCCAAGTTCCAGCGCCTGCAGCAGCAGGCGCTCGGCCTGTTCAACCGGCGGGGGCGCGCCATAGGCGTGGCTGAGGTTCATGCACCCCAGGGCGACGGGGGCCACTTCGAAAGGGCCGATGCGGCGGGGTGTCATGCCAGCTGCTGCTCCAACTGGTGCAGCACCTCGTAGCAGGGCAGCACCTGGGCCACGCTGGCGTTGGGCTCGCGACCTTCGCGGATGGCGGCGAAGAACTCGCGGTCCTGCAGCTCGATGCCGTTCATGGACACGTCCACCTTCGACACATCGATCTTCTCTTCCTTGCCGTTGAACAGGTCGTCATAGCGGGCGATGTAGGTGCCCGTGTCGCCGATGTAGCGGAAGAAGGTACCCAGCGGCCCGTCGTTGTTGAAGGACAGGCTGAGCGTGCAGATCGCGCCATTGGCCGCCTTGAGCTGGATGCTCATGTCCATGGCGATGCCCAGCGCGGGGTGGATCGGGCCCTGGACGGCATTGGCCTTCACGATGGGGCTGCCCGCCTGGTAGGCGAACAGGTCCACCGTGTGCGCGGCGTGGTGCCACAGCAGGTGGTCGGTCCAGCTGCGCGGCTGGCCCAGGGCGTTCATGTTGGTGCGGCGGAAGAAGTAGGTCTGCACATCCATCTGCTGGATGTTGAACTCGCCGGCGCCGATCTTCTTGTGCACCCACTGGTGGCTGGGATTGAAGCGCCGGGTGTGGCCGCACATGGCTACCTTGCCCGTCTGCCGCTGCAGCTGCACCACCTGCTGCCCGTCCTTGAGCACGTCGCACAGCGGGATCTCCACCTGCACATGCTTGCCCGCCTCCAGGCAAGCGATGGATTGCGAGGCGTGCATCTGCGTGGGCGTGCAAAGGATCACCGCATCCACCTCGGCGATCTTCAGGCTGTCGGCCAGGTCGGTGGTGACATGGGCGATGCCGTACTTGTCGGCCACTTCTTTGGTCTTGTCGAACTCGCGCCCGATGAGCGAGACGACCTTGACGTCAGGGATGTTCTTGATGCCGTCCAAGTGCTTGATGCCGAAGGCACCGGCCCC
>JBIKMY010000019.1:0-13579 GCA_044358945.1 Rubrivivax sp. | reverse complement strand
GCGACAAGGATGGCTACATCTTCATCCTGGGCCGCACGGATGATGTGATCAACGTGGCCGGGCACCGCCTGGGCACGCGCGAGATCGAAGAGAGCATCTCCAGCCACCCGAACGTGGCCGAAGTGGCCGTGGTGGGCGTGGCCGACCAACTCAAGGGTCAGGTGGCCATGGCCTTCGCCATCCTCAAGGACGCGAGCCGCGCCGCGGACGAGGCCTCGGCCCTCAAGCTGGAAGGCGAGATCATGAAGGTGGTTGACTCGCAGCTGGGAGCCGTTGCGCGCCCGGCCCGTGTGCGCTTTGTCACCGCGCTGCCCAAGACGCGCTCGGGCAAGCTTCTGCGCCGCGCCATCCAGGCCGTGTGCGAGCAACGCGACCCGGGCGACCTCACCACCATCGAAGACCCCACGGCGCTGCAGCAGATCAGGGATCTGGTCACCCCCCGCTGAGAGGGCCTGTACCACCCCGCCAAAGGGGGTGGTCGGGAAGAGGGGTAGCGACCACACTGCGGGCTCCTGATGTTCCGGGAGCCTGCAATGACCTACCACCTGCCTCACGTACCCCGGGCGATGCTGCCCCGCCGCGCCTTTCTGGGCTCTGCGCTGGCGCTGGCCGCCGGCCCTGGTCTGGCGCTGCCCCGGCGCGATAGCGCGCCCTTGATCCTGGCCACCGAAGCGCCGCTAGACCTGAATCCCCAGGGTTGGCTGGTCAGCGAGAAATTCGACGGCGCCCGTGCCTGGTGGGATGGCAGCCGCCTGCGCTTCAGAAGCGGCTTGCCCATCAGGGCGCCGGACTGGTTCACCGCCGCGCTGCCGGCCCAGGCGCTGGACGGCGAACTCTGGCTCGCGCGCGGCCGGTTCGAAGAACTCTCGGGCATCGTCAGGCGACAACAGCCGGTGGATGCTGATTGGCGCCGGGTGCGCCTGATGGTGTTCGAACTCCCGGGTGCTGGGGGCACCTTTACGCAGCGCGCCGCCCGGATCCAGCAGTTGTCGGCCCAGCAGCCTGCGTCCTCACCCTGGAGGGCCGTGGAGCAGTTCGGGTTGCCCAGCGCCGCCGCGCTGAAGGCGCGCCTGCAGGAGGTGGTGAAAGCCGGGGGTGAAGGCCTGATGCTGCACCGCGCAGACGCCTTGTACGAAACCGGCCGCAGCCCGGCGTTGCTCAAACTCAAGCCGCTGCAGGATGCTGACGCGGTGGTGGTGGGCCACCAGCCTGGCCAGGGACGGCACGCCGGTCGGTTGGGCGCCTTGAGGGTACGCACCCAGGAGGGCCGGGAATTCCTGCTCGGCACCGGTTTCAGCGACGAGCAGCGCGATCAGCCTCCCGCGGTGGGGACGGCGGTGACCTTCACGTACCAGGGCACCACGGCCCAGGGCGTCCCGCGCTTTGCCAGCTTCCTGCGCGTGCGCTCGGTCTGACGGCCCTGGCCCCGCCACGCGGCCTCGCAGGCCGCGTGGGGATCAGAGTACCTCGGAGGCGAAGTCCGCCAGGCGCGAACGTTCGCCCCGCGCCAGGGTGACGTGGCCCGAATGCGGCCATCCCTTGAAGCGGTCCACCGCATAGGTCAGGCCTGAAGAGCCTTCGGTGAGGTAGGGCGTGTCGATCTGGGCCAGGTTGCCCAGGCACACGATCTTCGTGCCGGGCCCGGCGCGTGTGATCAGCGTCTTCATCTGCTTGGGCGTGAGGTTCTGCGCCTCGTCGATGAGGACGAACTTGTTCAGGAAGGTGCGCCCGCGCATGAAGTTCAGGCTCTTTATGCGGATCTTGCTGCGCACCAGGTCGTTGGTGGCGGCGCGGCCCCATTCGCCGGCGGCGCCATCGCTGCGCGCCAGCACCTCCAGGTTGTCGTCCAGGGCGCCCATCCAGGGGCCCATCTTTTCTTCCTCCGTGCCGGGCAGGAAGCCGATGTCTTCACCTACCGGCACGGTCACGCGGGTCACGATGATCTCGCTGTAGCGCCGCTCGTCCAGCACCTGGCTGAGCGCGGCGGCCAGCGTCATCAGCGTCTTGCCGGTTCCGGCCGTGCCCGTGAGCGTGATGAAGTCGCAGTCCGGGTCCATCAGCAGGTTCAGGGCGAAGTTCTGTTCCCGGTTGCGGGCGTTCACGCCCCATACGGCGTTCTTGGCGTGGGAGTAATCGCGCAAGGTCTTGAGCACCGCCGTCTTGCCGGTGATCTCGATCACCCTGGCATGCAAGGGCGTGGCCCCAGGTGTCTCGAAGTACACGAACTGGTTGATCAGCAGCGAGGGCACCAGCGGGCCACTGATGCGGTACAGCGTGTGGCCACCCTGCTGCCAGCTTTCCATGGTCTTGCCGTGCTTTTCCCAGAAATCCCCTGGGAGATGCAGCACGCCGGTGTAGAGGAGGTCGCCGTCCTCCAGCGTCTTGTCGTTGAAGTAGTCCTCTGCCGGCAGGCCCAGCGCGCGGGCCTTGACCCGCATGTTGATGTCCTTGGACACCAGCACCACATCGCGGCCAGGCTGTGAATCGCGCAGGGCCTGCACCACGCCGAGGATCTGGTTGTCAGCCTTCCCTTGGGGCAGGCCTTGCGGCAGGCGGATGTCGAGCAGTGTGGTCTGGAAGAACAGGCGGCCGCTGGCCTCGCGATGGCCGGTCTTGGCCAGCGGGATGCCCTCCTTGGGATCCAGTGCGCCGTCCGTGGCCAGGGCGTCCAGGTCGCGGCTGACCTGGCGGGCGTTTCGAGCCACCTCGCTCATGCCCTTCTTGTGGCCGTCCAACTCCTCCAGCGTGATCATCGGCAGGAAGACGTCGTGTTCCTCGAAGCGGAACAGGCTCATCGGGTCGTGCATGAGCACGTTGGTGTCGAGCACGAACAGACGCGGCGCAGCGGATGGGCTGCGTGCGCTGGACTTGGAGGCGTTGCGCTGCAGCCGCGGCGCCGCAGGGGCGGCGGGTGTCCTGGCCTTTGGAGCAGGCGCGCTCTGAGCGGCCGGGGCGCTGGTCAACGCGCCTTCAGTGCTGCCAGCGAGCGCTGGGCGGTTGGCGGGCTTGCGGGTGGGTGATGCGGCCGGAGCGCCCGTGTCGGCCGGGCGGTGGCCCATGACGGGGTGGGGTTGTGCGACTGCCGTGGGCCCGGAGACCGTCGGCTTGGGCTGCTGGGCCGTGGAGCGCGGGGCCTTGACGGCGTAGTCGGCCGCATCCAGCAGTGCGGCTTTCTTGGCGGGGGGCTTGGGCAGGGGCATGGTGCACGCGGTGAAGTTCGGGTGTGGGCGGCTGGACGCCAGCGCAATCAGATCAGCATACCTTGACGCGCCTGCCGGCAGCGCCGGCCCCTCAATTCAAAAAGGGGCGCCTCCTGGTGGAGGTCGCCCCTTCGATGGCCACGGGCCGGCGAAGCGCCGCTGAAATCAGGCCTGCTTCAGCGCCTTGACTGCCTTGAGCACTTCATCAACGTGCCCGGCTACTTTGATGCCGCGCCATTCCTCGCGCAGCACCCCCTGGGCGTCGATGAGGAACGTGCTGCGCTCGATGCCCTTGACCTTCTTGCCGTACATGATCTTGTTCTTGACCACGCCGAACATGTGACAGAGCTTTTCTTCGGTATCGGCGACCAGTTCGAACGGCAGTTCCAGGTTCTGCTTGAACTTGTCGTGCGAGGCCATGTTGTCCCGGGAAACACCGAACACCACGGCGCCTGCCTTCACGAATTCCTTGTGCTTGTCGCGGAACTGCATGGCTTCTGTGGTGCAGCCCGGTGTGGCATCCTTCGGGTAGAAGTAAAGCACCACGGTCTTGCCCAGAAAGGCGTGGGGCGTGAACTTAACGCCTCCGGTGGCGAGGGCTTCGAAATCAGGAAGAGCTTTGTTGACGGAAGGTGTCATGGGCATGCCGGTCTCGAAGCTGACGCCGCCCGTCGCTGCAAACCCCGTCTCCGGTGAAGCTCTCGGCGGCAAAACCGCAGGATTATAGGGACTCTCGCGCCTGGGGCTGGCCGAAGCCTCCTGCAACGCCTAGGTTTGCGGCAGAAGAGCGGCCACCACGCTGCGTCGCTCGGAAGCCAGCACGTTGTAAGTGCGGCAGGCTGCGGCGGTGTCCATGGTTTCCACGCCGACCCGGGCCTGGACGAGACCGCGAAGCCACTGGGCCTTGGGGAATCGGATGCGGTTGCCGCTGCCGAAGATCACCAGCTCGGGTTTGAGTGACAGGAGCGCCGAGAAGCTTTCCTCTGACAAGTCGTCGATGCCAGCAGCCGGCCAGGGCAGGGGAGTACCCGTCCAGGGCACGATGACGCTGCCCTCGAAGCAGACGCTGCCCACCCACACCCGTCCAGGCTCATGGCGGGTGATGACATTGGCGCCTTCGGCGCGATCCGGTTGGAACTTCATGTGGTCAAATTCTAGGTTTTGCAGTGCAGCATGGCCTGCAGTGCTCTGGAGTCTGCCTTGAAGCCCATTGTCAAGTCCTCGAAGCTCGCCAACGTCGGTTACGACATCCGCGGGCCCGTTCTCGACAAGGCCCGGCAGATGGAGGAAGAGGGTCACAAGATCATCAAGCTGAACATTGGCAACGTGGCCGCCTTCGGTCTGATGCCGCCCGACGAGATCGTGCAGGACATGATCCGAAACCTGCCCTCGCAACTCGCGGCCGGCTACACCGACAGCAAGGGCTTGTTTGCGCCGCGCAAGTCGGTGGTGCACTACACCCAGGAAAAGCACATCGCCGGCGTGACGGTGGACGATGTCTACCTCGGCAACGGTGCCTCGGAGCTGATCGCCATGAGCATGAACGCCTTGCTGGATGCGGGCGACGAGGTGCTCATTCCGTCACCCGACTACCCGTTGCACACGGCCGTGGTGTCGCTGTCGGGCGGCACGCCCGTGCACTACCGGTGCGACGAGGGCTCGGGTTGGTTGCCCGACCTGCAGGACCTGGCCTCGAAGGTGACGCCTCGCACCAAGGCGGTGGTGGTGATCAATCCCAATAACCCGACCGGGGCCCTGTACCCGGACGATCTGCTGCGCGACATCGTGGAGATCGCCCGCAAGCACCAGTTGATCGTTTTTGCCGACGAGATCTACGACAAGACGCTGTACGACGGCGCCACGCACACCAGCATTGCCTCGCTGGCCGATGACGTGCTCTTCGTGACCTTCAACGGACTGTCCAAGAACTACCGCTCCTGCGGCTACCGCGCCGGCTGGATGGTGGTGTCCGGCGACAAGCGCCACGCCCACGACTACATCGAGGGCCTGAACATGCTGGCCTCCATGCGCCTGTGCTCCAACACGCCGGGCCAATTGGCCATCCAGACGGCCCTGGGCGGCTACCAGAGCATCAAGGACCTGGTGGCGCCGGGCGGGCGCCTGCGCCGTCAGCGCGACCTGGCCTATGAGCTCCTGTCGGCCATCCCGGGGGTGAGCGTGGTCAAGCCCCAGGGCGCGCTTTACATGTTCCCCCGGCTGGACCCCAAGATGTACCCCATCGCCGACGATCAGGCGTTCGCCTATGAGCTGCTGGCCGAGGAGAAGGTGTTGATCGTGCAAGGCACGGGCTTCAACTGGGGCGCGCCAGACCACTTCCGCGTGGTTTTCCTGCCCAACTCGGACGACTTGAACGAGGCGTTCGGCCGCATCGATCGCTTCCTTGCCCAGTACCGCCGGCGGCACGCTCACTGACTTTTCCTGACGCTGGCGCACGCGCTTTGCCAGTTTGACGCTTAAGAGACACCCTATGAAATCCATCCAGGTCGGCCTTCTGGGCATCGGTACCGTCGGCAGCGGCACGTTCAAGGTGCTGCAGCGCAACCAGCAGGAGATCCAGCGTCGCGCCGGCTGCGGGATCGAGATCGCCATGGTGGCTGATCTGGACGTGGCGCGGGCACGGTCCATCGTGGGCGACGGGGTGCGGGTGGTGGGCGATGCCCGCCAGGTGATTGCCGACCCGTCCATTGACGTGGTGGTGGAGCTGATTGGCGGCTACGGCATCGCCAAGGCCCTGGTGCTGGAGGCGATTGCCGCGGGCAAGCATGTGGTCACGGCCAACAAGGCCTTGCTGGCGGTGCACGGCACGGAAATCTTCGCTGCGGCCCGCGACAAGGGTGTGGTCGTGGCCTTCGAGGCCGCGGTGGCGGGCGGCATCCCTATCATCAAGGCCTTGCGCGAGGGCCTGACGGCCAATCGCATCGAATGGATCGCCGGCATCATCAACGGCACCACGAACTTCATCCTGTCGGAGATGCGCAGCAAGGGCTTGGACTTCGGCGTGGTGCTGAAGGAAGCGCAGCGCCTGGGGTACGCCGAGGCCGACCCCACCTTCGACATCGAAGGCGTGGACGCAGCGCACAAGGCCACGATCATGAGTGCCATCGCCTTCGGCACGCCGGTGCAGTTCGCCCAGGCGCATGTTGAGGGCCTCACCCAGCTTCAGGCCGCCGACATCCGCTACGCCGAGCAACTCGGCTACCGCATCAAGCTGCTGGGCCTCACCCGGCGCCGGCCTGAGGGCATCGAGTTGCGCGTGCACCCCACACTGGTGCCGGCAACGCGATTGATCGCTAACGTGGAAGGCGCCATGAACGCCGTGATGGTTCAGGGCGACGCCGTGGGCACCACGCTCTACTACGGCAAGGGCGCCGGCTCGGAGCCGACGGCCAGTGCGGTGATTGCCGACCTGGTGGACATCGCCCGCCTGCACACGGCCGACCCGGAACATCGCGTGCCCTCGCTGGCCTTCCAGCCGGGTTCACTGGCCGACACGCCCATCCTGCCCATCGCCGAGGTGGTGACGTCCTTCTATCTGCGCTTGCGCGTGGCCGACGAGGCCGGCGTGCTGGCCCAGGTGACCAGCATCCTGGCCGGGCTTGGCATCTCCATCGACGCACTGCTGCAGCGCGAGAGCGGGGAGGGCGAGAGCCAGACAGACGTCATCATCCTCACGCACAACACCGTGGAAGGCCGCATGCGCGAGGCCATCGCTGCCATGCAGGCGCTCCCCACCGTGCTGACGCCCATTGTCAGCTTGCGCAAGGAAGAGCTTTCCTGACAAGGTCTTGCAGCGGTTTTCTCATGAAATACATCAGCACCCGAGGCGACCGTACCGAGCGCGGTTTCAGCGAGATCCTGCTGGAAGGCCTCGCGCCGGACGGCGGCCTGTACCTGCCCGTCAGCTACCCCAAAGTGGACGGCGAGACGCTGCAGCGTTGGCGAGGCTTGAGCTACGCCGACCTGGCGTTCGAGATCCTGTCGCTCTACATCGATGACATTCCGGCGGCGGAATTGAAGCGCCTGGTGTCGGCCACCTACACCGAGGCCGTATTCGGCACGCCGCAGATCGTGCCCATCCGCCCGCTGGAGCCTGGTGTGTGGATGGAGGCCCTATCCAACGGACCCACGCTGGCCTTCAAGGACATGGCCATGCAGCTGCTGGGCGCGCTGTTCGAGTACGAACTGGCGCGGCGCGGGCAGACGCTGAACATCCTGGGCGCCACGTCGGGCGACACCGGCAGCGCAGCGGAGTACGCCATGCGCGGCAAGCGCGGCGTGAACGTGTTCATGTTGTCACCCCACGGCCGCATGAGCCCTTTCCAGCAGGCGCAGATGTTCAGCCTGCAGGACGCCAACATCCACAACATCGCCGTAGAAGGCGTGTTCGACGACTGCCAGGACATCGTCAAGGCGGTCAGCGCGGACCTGGCCTTCAAGCGGGCCTACCGCATCGGCACCGTCAACTCCATCAACTGGGCCCGGATGCTGGCGCAGGTGGTGTACTACTTCGCGGGCTACTTCCAGGCCACGGCGCACAACGGCCAGAAGGTGTCGTTTGCCGTGCCGTCGGGCAACTTCGGCAACATCTGCGCTGGCCACGTGGCACGCATGATGGGCCTGCCGATCGAACGCCTGGTGCTGGCCACGAACGAGAACAACGTGTTAGACGAGTTCTTCCGCACCGGCAGCTACCGCGTGCGCAAGAGCGCGGAGACCTTCGAGACCTCCAGCCCTTCGATGGACATCAGCAAGGCCAGCAACTTCGAGCGCTTCGTGTTCGATCTGCTGGGCCGCGACGGTGCACGCACGGCCGAGCTCTTCGGCCCTGCAATTGCGCGCGACGGCGGGTTCACCGTGACAGCGCAGGAACGTGAGCGCATCGCCGGCTTCGGCTTTGTCTCTGGCCGCAGCACCCACGCCGACCGTCTGGCCACCATCCGCGACACCTGGGCGCGCTTTGGCACGATGGTCGACACCCACACGGCCGACGGCCTGAAGGTGGCGCGCGAGTACCTGCAGCCCGGGGTGCCCATGCTGGTGCTGGAGACGGCGCTGCCGGCCAAGTTTGCCGCTACCCTCCAGGAGGCGCTGGGCCGCGAGCCCGACCGTCCCGCCGCGCTGCGCGACATCGAATCGCTGCCCAAGCGCTTCACGGTGATGCCAGTGGATGCGCAGCAGGTGAAAGACTTCATCGTCCGCCACGTGCCGGCCTGAAGGCCTTTGTACACAAATACGCCGCCCTCGATGAGCGACACAGTTCAACCTGTCAGCACGGCTCCAGCTATTCCGGCTAGTCCCGCCGGCGCTGCTCGTCCAGGTCTGTTGAGCCTGGACGAGGCCGTGGCGGGCCTGCTGGCTGTGGCCAGCGAGCGGGTGATCAGCCAGACCGAGGAAGTGCCCACGCTGCAGGCCTGGGGCCGGGTGCTGGCCGAGGACGTGCGTTCCGGGCTGGACGTGCCCCCGGCGGACAACAGTTCCATGGATGGCTACGCCCTGCGCGTGGCCGATGTGCCCGCTGCGGGCACGGTCCTGCCCGTGTCCCAGCGCATCCCTGCCGGCGTGGTGGGCGGGCTGCTCACCCCGGGCAGCACCGCCCGCATCTTCACAGGCGCCCAGATCCCGGCCGGGGCGGACGCCGTGGTGATGCAGGAGCAGTGCGTTCCCTTGCGTGACCCGTCTGTGCAGTCGGCTGTGCAGTCGTCCGTGCGCGTGGAAGCGGTGCCTGCCCCGGGCCAATGGATCCGCCGCCGTGGAGAGGACATCCAGGTCGGCGCCACAGTGCTGTCGCGCGGTGCGCTGCTCACCCCCCAAGCCATGGGGCTTGCAGCTTCAGTCGGCCGCGCCGCGCTGCAGGTGCTGCGCCGGCCCCGCGTGGCCTTGTTCTCCACGGGCGACGAACTCGCCATGCCGGGTGAACCGCTTAAGCCTGGCGGCATCTACAACTCCAACCGCTTCACGCTCACGGGCCTGCTGCAGGCCAGCGGCTGCGAGGTGAAGGATCTGGGCATCGTGCCCGACCGGCTGGAGGCGACGCGTGAGGCCCTGCGCCGCGCAGCGCAGGGGGTGGACCTGATCCTTGCCTCTGGTGGCGTGTCGGTGGGTGAAGAAGACCACCTGAAGCCCGCCATGCAACTGGAAGGCCGGCTCGACCTCTGGCAGGTGGCCATGAAGCCCGGCAAGCCGCTGGCCTTCGGCGCCGTGCGCCGGGCCGATGGCAGCGAGGCCTTGTTCGTCGGCATGCCCGGCAACCCGGTATCGAGCTTCGTCACCTTCCTGCTCACCGTGGCCCCGTTGCTGCGTGCGCTGCAAGGCCGGCCGGCAGTGGCGCCCGTGGCTTACCCTATGCGCGCTGACTTCGACTGGCCGCGGCCCGACCGTCGCCGCGAGTTCCTGCGCGTGCGCCTGAACAACCAGGGCGGCCTGGACCTGTTCCCAAACCAGAGTTCCGGCGTGCTCACCTCCACGGTCTGGGCCGATGGCCTGGTGGACGTCCCCGCCCATCAGCCTATCGCCCGGGGTGAGATGGTGCGCTTTCTGCCTCTGCACGCCCTGCTGGGATGAACGCAGCCGTCATCCAGCGGCCGCCCGTGCCCGAGCTTGCGGCATGATGCCGGCATGAAAATCAAGGTTCGCTACTTCGCGTCGCTGCGCGAGGTGCTCGGCGCGGAAGAGCAGGTGCTGCTGACCGCAAGTGGCACGGTGGGGGCGCTGCGCGACCATTTGCTCGGGCTGAGTGATGCTCACGGCCAGGCCCTGGCCCGCAGCCGTGCCGTGCGCTGTGCAATGAACCAGCGCATGTGCAGCGAGGATGCCGCGTTGACCGACGGCGCCGAGGTAGCTTTCTTCCCGCCAGTGACCGGTGGCTAAGGCGGCTGAAGAGGCGGGGTCGGGAGCTTGAACATGGCACGCGTCTGGATTGGAGAAGAGGACTTCGACGTGTCGGACCAGATCGCCCAGCTGCGCGCGGGCGATGGCGGCGTCGGCGCGGTGGTGACGTTTCTCGGTACGGTGCGGGACCGGCAGGGCGACCGGCACGGCATCTCCAGCCTGGAACTGGAGCACTACCCCGGCATGACCGAGGCCAGCATCGAGGCCATGATCGACCAGGCCTTCCAGCGCTTTGACATCCGCAGCGCCAGAGTGCTGCACCGGGTGGGGCTGCTGCAGCCGCTGGACCAGATCGTGCTGGTGCTGGTGGCCTCGGCCCATCGCGGCGAAGCCTTCCAGGCCTGCGAGTTCCTGATGGACTACCTGAAGACGCAGGCGCCATTCTGGAAAAAGGAGACGACCCCCGAAGGAGCACGCTGGGTGGACGCCCGCGTCAGCGACGATCAGGCGCTGCAGCGCTGGGGAATCAGCGCCGGCAATGCAGCCGACGTCGGCGCCGCGCCGCTGCCCACCCCTTCTGCCCCCTGAAGCCCCTTTTTTCGGTGGCAGGACACCAAGCGATGAGACCTCTGGAATCCAGCTGGATCGATTGTTTCGAGCGCGTGTTCCGCCTGTGCGGCGTGCAGCCGGGCGACGCCTGCGCCGTGCTGGCCGAAACCCAGACCCGGCCTGAACTGCCGCTGCTGTCGGAACTGGCCCTGGCGCGCATTGGCGCGCGGCCTTTTCATCTGGTGATGCCGGCGCGGCCGCTGAGCGCCCCGGTGCCGGTGCGTTCCACGGGCGCTTCAGAGGCCATTGGCGGGCTCTCGCCCGTGGTGGCCGCCCTGGCCGGCAGCGTGTTCATTGCTGACTGCACCGTGGAAGGCCTGCAACACGCCGCCGAACTGCCCGCCATCCTCAAGGGCGGCGCGCGGGTGCTGGCCATCAGCCACGAGCATCCGGAAATCCTGGAGCGCTGCGAGCCGCGTGCCGAGGACGAGGCCCCCGTGCGGGAGGCCATGCGCCGCCTGAAGGGCGCGCGGGACATGCGGGTGACCTCTGAGGCGGGCACCGATCTGCACATCGGCCTGGAGGGCGCCCGCATCGGGGGCGTGTGGGGCTTCACGTCCCGGCCGGGCACCCTGTCGCACTGGCCCGCTGGTCTGGTGCTGGCCTTCCCGGCGGCGCAGCAGGTGCGGGGGCGTCTGGTGCTGGACCGCGGTGACGTCAACCTCACCTTCAAGCGCTACCTGCAGGACCCAGTGACGCTGCTCATCGAGGACGACCGCGTGGTGGAGGTGCAGGGGCGTCACGTGGACGGTGACCTGATGCGTGGCTACTTCGAAGCCTGGCAAGACCCGCAGGCTTACGCCGTGTCGCACGTGGGTTGGGGCCTGAACCGCAGGGCACGCTGGGATGCCATGGCCTTCTACGATAAGGCCGAATTCAACGGCACCGAACTGCGCGCCTTTGCCGGCAACTTTCTGTACTCCACTGGCGCCAACGAGGTGGCGGGGCGGCACACCGCCGGCCATTTCGACCTGCCCTTGCGCGGCTGCACTGTCGCCCTGGACGGACAGGCGGTGGTGGAGCAGGGTCGGCTGCTGTGACGCTCGCCCACGAGCGCCAAGGCGACGGCCCCGTGGCCGTGGCCTTGCTGCATGGCGTGGGGGGCTCGCGCCAGATCTGGTCCGACTCCGTGTCCGGCACGGCCCGCGCCCTGGCCCAGGCTGGCTTCACCGCCCTGGCGCTGGACCTGCCCGGCTACGGCGACTCGCCGCTGCCGGCCGAGCTCAGCATCGCCTCCATGGCCCAGGCCGTGGTCAACACCTTGACCGAACTGGGCTTGCAGCAGGCCGTGCTGCTGGGCCACAGCATGGGCGGCATGGTGGCGCAGGAACTGGCGGCTCAGCACCCGGACCGGGTGGCCGCGCTGGTGCTGGCGTGCACCTCACCGGCCTTTGGCAAGCCCGGAGGCGACTGGCAGCATGCCTTCCTGCGCGACCGCCTGGCTTTGCTGGACGCCGGGCAAGGCATGGCCGCGGTGGCCGAACGCCTGGTGCCCGCCATGGTGGCGCCCGAAGTCCCCGAGGCCGCCCGTGAGGCCGCGCGGGGCATCATGTCCGCCGTGCCCGAGGCCACCTACCGGGCGGCCCTGCACGCCCTGGTCAGCTTCGACCGCCGCGCCGCCCTGCCGGCCATCCGGGTGCCCACGCTGTGCCTGGCTGCCGCCCACGACCGCACCGCGCCGCCTGACGTGATGCAGCGCATGGCTGGGCACATTCCCGGGGCGCAGTACGAGTGCCTGGTGGGGGCAGGGCATATCGCCAACGTGGAGCAGCCCGATGCTTTCAACGCCACGGTGCTGGCCTTCCTGCGGCAGCACTTCCCCCCACATCCGCGCATATAACGATTGACGAGGAGGCCCACCCCATGCCCGCCACGGCCCACATCGCCGGCTCCGCTGCCCACCTCAGCGCGCAGCAGCGCGAACTCATCGACCTGGCGGCCACGCTGGGCCGCGAGCGCTTTGCCCCGCGGGCTGCGGCGATCGACCGGGACGCCGTCTTCCCGTTCGAGAACTACGCCGACCTGCGCGAAGCCGGACTGCTGGGCATCTGCGTGCCCCGCTCGGCGGGCGGCCTGGGAGCGGACTTCAGCACGTACGTGATGGTGGCCGCCGAGATCGGCCGGCATTGCGGCGCCACGGCACTGACCTGGAACATGCACGTGTGCTCCACGATGTGGGCCGGCTTCATTGCCGACGATCTGGACATGAACCCCGAGCAACGGGCCGACCACGAGCGCATCCGGGCGCTGCACTTCGAACGCGTGGTGCGCCAAGGCAAGGTCTACGCCCAGCCCTTCTCCGAGGGTGGGGCGGCGGCAGCGGGCAAGGTGCCGTTCGGCACGCTGGCGCGCAAGGTGGATGGGGGCTATGTGGTCAACGGGCGCAAGATCTTCGCGTCCCTGTCGGGCGCGGCCGACTACTACGGCGTGCTGTGCACCCTGGACCGCCCCGGCGCCACGCAGCGCGATTCCATGTACCTGGCCGTGCCGGCAGACGCGCCCGGCGTGCGTGTGTTTGGCGACTGGGACCCGCTGGGCATGCGTGGCACGGTCTCGCGCAACCTGGAGTTCACGGAAGTGTTCGTGCCCGAGGAAGCGCGCATGATGCCCGAGGGCCTGTACTTCCAGGCCGCCATGCGCTACCCGCACATGTTCGCTACGCTGTCGCCCACCTACATGGGTCTGGCGCAGGCGGCTTATGACTTCACCGTGCAGTACCTGCGCGGCGAGGTGCCCGGCATGCCTCCGGTCAAGCGCCGCATGTACGCCACCAAGCAGGTGGCAGTGGCGCAGATGCGTATTCAACTGGAGCAAACCCGGGCCCTGTTCCTGCAGAACGCGCGCGATGCCCGCATCGACCCCGACCGCGACACCCGCATGCGCCTGTACGCCGCCCACCACACCATCATGGAAAGCGCCAA
>JBIKMY010000290.1:0-3575 GCA_044358945.1 Rubrivivax sp. | reverse complement strand
TTGCTGGGGCCTGACGCGCACAAGGTGCGCGCCGAGATGAAGCTGGTGGACGAGCAGATCGAACGCATGCGACTGATCGTCACCCAGTTGCTGCAGTACGCACGCCCCACCGAATTCGCCGGCTATGTGGAAGCGCTGGACCCCAACCGCCTCATCGAGGACAGCCTGGTGCTGGCCAGCCACCAGCTCTCGCGCAGCGGCATCACCGTGCAGCAGGACCTGCGGGCCACCGGGCAACCCGCGGTGAACCGCGGGGAGATGCAGCAGGTGATGGTGAACCTGCTGGTCAACGCCATCCAGGCCATGCCGAAGGGCGGGACGCTCACGCTGCGCAGCCAGGACGTGAGCACGCCGGCCGGCCCGGCGGTGCAGTGGTCGGTGCAGGACACGGGCCCGGGCCTGAGCCCGGAGCTGCTGTCCGAACTGTTCAAGCCCTTCGTCACCCGGCGCAAGGACGGCACGGGCTTGGGCCTGTGGATCAGCCGCAACCTGGTGGAACGGTACGGCGGCACGCTCCAGGCGAGCGTTCGAACCGATGGTGTCACCGGGGCCGTATTCACGGTGCGCCTGCCGGCGTGAACACGCCCACGAATTGCAGGCGCGGCAATCGTCAGGCGCCCGTGCCGCGCCTCAGGTGCCCTTGGACACCGTGATGGTCGGGAACTTCGAGCTGAAGTCCTTGGCCCGCTGGGCGATCTTCACGGCCACGGTGCGCGCCACGGTCTTGTAGAGCGCAGCGATCTCGCCGTCCGGGTCCGCCACCACGGTGGGGCGGCCTTCGTCGGCCTGCTGGCGGATGGACAGGTTCAGCGGCAGCGAGCCCAGGTGGTCCACCTTGAACTGCTCGGCCATGCGCTTGCCGCCGTCCGCGCCGAAGATGTGCTCGGTGTGGCCACAGTTCGGGCAGCAGTACACCGCCATGTTTTCCACGATGCCCAGGATGGGCACGCCCACCTTCTCGAACATCGTCAGGCCCTTCTTGGCGTCGATCAGGGCGATGTCCTGCGGCGTGGTGACGATGACCGCACCGGTCAGCGGCACGCGCTGGGACAGCGTTAGCGCGATGTCGCCGGTGCCGGGCGGCATGTCCACCAGCAGGTAGTCCAGATCACCCCAGTTGGTCTGCCGCAGCAGCTGGTCCAGCGCCTGCGTGGCCATGGGGCCGCGCCAGATCATGGCCTGGTCCTCATCCACCAGGAAGCCGATGGACATGACCTCCACGCCGTAGTTCTCCAGCGGCATCATGGTCTTGCCGTCCTCGCTTTCGGGCCGGCCGGTGATACCCATCATCATGGGCTGGCTGGGGCCGTAGATGTCGGCGTCCAGGATGCCCACCTTCGCGCCTTCAGCGGCCAGCGCCAGGGCGAGGTTCACGGTGGTGGTGCTCTTGCCCACGCCGCCCTTGCCCGAGGCCACGGCGATGACGTTCTTCACCCGCGGCAGCAATTGCACACCGCGCTGCACCGCGTGGGCGGTGATCTTCCAGCCGATCTGGATGCTGACGTTCTCCACCCCCGGCAGGGTGCGTGCCGCGGCGATCAGGGCCTTGCGCAGCGCGGGTACCTGGCTCTTGGCCGGGTAGCCCAGCTCCACCTCGAAAGAGACATCTCCCCCTTCGATCTTGAGCTGTCGCACCTGCTTGGTGGAGACGAGGTCACGGCCGGTGTTGGGGTCGACCACGGTCTTCAGGGCATCGATCAGGGCGCTCTCGGTCAGGCTCATGATGGGTGGGAGATGAACATCAAAGGTGCGGCAGTCTATCGGGGTGGTGCCCGGCGTGCCGGGGACGGGGCTTCCCTAGAATCAGCGGCATGACCCGTCAGCTGTTCGTCACCACCGCCCTGCCCTACGCCAACGGCGCTTTCCACATCGGCCACATCATGGAGTACATCCAGGCCGACATCTGGGTGCGGTTCCAGCGCATGCAGGGGCACCGGGTGCATTTCGTCTGCGCCGACGACGCGCACGGCGCGCCCATCATGATCGCCGCGGAAAAGGCAGGCAAGACGCCGCAGGCGTTTGTCTCGGAGATCGCCGCGGGCCGCAAGCCGTACCTGGATGGCTTCCACGTCGCCTTCGACCACTGGCACTCCACCGATGCGCCAGAGAACCACGAGCTCGCGCAGTCCATTTACCTGGCGCTGAAAGACCAGGGCCTGATCGTTGAGCGCACCATCGAGCAGTTCTTCGACCCCGCCAAGGGCATGTTCCTGCCCGACCGCTTCATCAAGGGGGAGTGCCCGAAGTGCGGCGCGAAGGACCAGTACGGCGACAACTGCGAGGCCTGTGGCGCCGTCTACGCCCCCACCGACCTGCGCAACCCGTATTCCGCTCTGTCGGGTGCCACGCCGGTGATGAAGTCGAGCTCGCACTTCTTCTTTCAGCTTTCGAACCCGCGCTGCGAAGCCTTCCTCAAGGAATGGACGCAGACCCCGGGCCGGCTGCAGCCCGAAGTGCTGAACAAGATCTCGGAGTGGTTCGGCACCGACGAGGACGGCAAGCCCAAGCTGGCCGACTGGGACATCAGCCGTGACGCGCCCTACTTCGGTATCCGCATCCCGGGCACGCAGGACAAGTACTTCTACGTCTGGCTGGACGCGCCGGTCGGGTATCTGGCCTCGCTCAAGGCGCTGCTGGGCGCGGACTTCGACGCCTGCGTGGCCGACCCGAACGTCGAGCAGGTGCACTTCATCGGCAAGGACATCGTCACCTTCCACACCCTGTTCTGGCCGGCCATGCTGCACTTTTCCGGCCGCAAGGTACCGAATCACGTCTACGTGCACGGCTTCATCACCGTCAGCGGCGAGAAGATGAGCAAGAGCCGGGGCACCGGCATCTCGCCGCTGAAGTACCTGGAACTGGGCCTGAACGCACAGTGGCTGCGCTACTACATCGCCGCCAAGCTCAACGCGCGCGTGGAAGACCTGGACTTCAACCCCGAGGATTTCGTGGCCCGCGTCAACGCGGACCTGGTGGGCAAGTACATCAACATCGCCAGCCGTGCCGCAGGCTTCCTGACCAAGCGCTTTGGCGGCATGCTGTCCTCAGACCTGGGCGTGGAAGGCCGCATGCTGCTGGACGGCCTGCGCGCCCACGCCGACACCGTGGCCGGGCTGTACGAGGAGCGCGAGTTTGGCAAGGCGCTGCGCGAGGTGATGGCGCTGGCCGACCGCGTGAACGAGTACGTGGACCAGCACAAACCCTGGGAGATCGCCAAACAGCCGGGTCAGGACGCCGCGCTGCACGACGTGTGCTCAGTGTGCATCGAGGCCTTCCGCCTGCTCACGATCTACCTCAAGCCCGTGCTACCCGCGCTGGCCGAGCAGGTGGAGCGCTTCCTGCAGATCGAGCCGCTGCAGTGGGCTGACGCCCGGCGTGCGCTGGGGCACCACACCATCGCGCCGTACCAGCACCTGATGCAGCGCGCAGACGCGGCCCAGGTGATGAAGCTGTTCGACATGCCCGAGCAAGCCGCAGCGGCCGAGCCTCCGGGCGGCGAGGCGGTCGCCCCCGAGATCGGCATCGACGACTTCGCCAAAGTGGACCTGCGCATCGCCAGGATCGAGAAGGCCGAA
>JBIKMY010000355.1:0-2917 GCA_044358945.1 Rubrivivax sp. | reverse complement strand
GAGATGCCGCACCCACGCTGGACGTGATCGCCGCCGTGACGCTGTTCGACTACCAGCAGATGCGCTACGGCGACCAGGCTTGGCTGCCGGTCACCCCGCGCCTGCGCGCCTTGGCCGAGGCCTGGCGCGCTGCCCGGCCGTCCATTACGAAGACGATGCCGTACATCGCCTGAAAGCCGAAGAGGCTCGGAACGGGAGAACCTCGCGGGTCCCGGCCGCCGGGGCAGCGGCCCCCGGCCCGGGTCAGTTCACTCGGTACCGCTCGATCGTCTCGCGCCGGATCTCGATGCCAAGCCCGGGGCCGGTGGGCACCTCGACCATGCCGTCCACCAGGTTCAAAGGCTCGGTCACGAGATCACGGCGGAAGGGGTGGGAGGAGCGGTCGTACTCCAGCACGGGGGCCCGCGCGTAGAGGCTGTGGTGCGTGACCGGCAGCGCGGCGATGAGCTGCAGCGACGCCGCCTGTGCCACGGCCGAGCCCCACACATGCGGGTTGACCTCGATACCGTGGGCCTGGGCCAGCACGGCGATGTGGCGCGCGGCCGTCAGGCCGCCGCAGGAGCCCACATCGGGCTGGGCGATGTCCACCGCGTGGCGGCCCAGCAGCTCGCGAAAGCCGTACAGCGTGTGCTCGTTCTCGCCGCCAGCGATGGGGGTGCGCAGCCGCGCGCGCAGTTCCACGTAGCCGTCGATGTCCTCGGGCACCACGGGCTCCTCGTACCAGCGCACGCCGATCTCGTCCAGCACCCAGCCCAGGCGCAGCGCCTCGGCCCTGCCATAGGCATGGTTGGTGTCCACCATCAGCATCACGTCGCTGCCCTGTACGGCCCGGGCGATGGCCTGGATGACCTGGATGTCGTCGTCCACACCGTAGCCGAGCTTGACCTTCATGAGCCGGAACCCCGCCTCGCGATGGGCGTGGGCCTCCTGCACCAGCCGGTCGCGCTCGCCCTGGCCCTGGATCCGGTAGAAGCCCGTGGCATAGGGCTGCACACGGGTGCGAAAGGCGCCGCCCAGCAGCTTGTGCACCGGCAGGCCGTGGTGCTTGCCGGCCAGGTCCCACAAGGCGATGTCCACGGCGCTGAGGGCGGCGATGACCGACCCCTTGCGCCCGTGGTCGCGGGTCTGGTGGTACATGCGGTGCCACAGCACCTCGATGTCCAGCGGATCGGCCCCCAGCACCAGGGGGCGCAGCGCATGTTCGATGGCCGCAGCGGCCACTTGCGGCGGCTCCAGCCCCTGCGCAAAGGCCTCGCCCCAGCCCACCAGCCCAGTGTCGGTCTGCACCTCCACCAGGGTGGCCGAGCGGTGGTGCACCCAGCCTTGGGAGAACGCAAAGGGCTCGGCCAGCGGGCTTCGCAGCACGTGCACTTGCAGGTCGGTGATCTTCACAGGGCATCTCCCAGGTCCTGGTGGGCGCAGGCCTCCAGGTGCGACACCAGCGTACCCAGCGGCGTTTGCAGTGGCGGCTGGCTGCGCGTGCACAGCTGCATGCGCCGCAGCGCCCAGGCGTCTGACAGCGGCAGCACCTTGAGCTTCATGTCGTGGACGAAGCTGCTGGCCGCGGCCAGCGGCAGGATGCCAATGCCCAGGCCGGCCTCGATGGCGCGGCACACCGACTCGAAGCTGCGCACCTGCACCCGCAGGGCCATGGGCTTCACGTGCTGCGCGGCCTGCGCGGTGATCAGGCGTGTGAGGGTGCTGCTGCCCTCCAGTCCCACCAGGTCGCGTTCCAGCAGGTCGGCAAAGGCCACGTCGGTGCCGACCAGCGGGTCGTCGGCCGGCATCACGGCCGACAGCCGGTCGGTGCGGTAGGGCCGGCACCACAGGCCGGAGACATCGCAGCCTTCCACCACGACGCCCAGGTCCGCCTCGCCACTGCGCACGCGCTTGACGGCCTCTTCGCTCCAGCACTCCTCCAGCACGATGCGCACGTGCTCATGGCCCGTCTGGAAGGCCGCCACGTCAGCCGGCAGGAACTGCGTCATGGCCGAGGTGTTGCCGTGGACGCGCAGCACCGCATGGCGGCCCGAGGCGTAGTTGGCCATCTCCGCGCGCATGTGGTGCACGCCGGCGATGACCTCGCGGGTGAGCTGCAGCAGGTGCTCGCCGGCCGGCGTGAGCTGCAGCCCGCGCGAATGGCGCTCAAAGAGCTGGGCCTTGAACTGGTGCTCCAACAGTGACAAGCGCCGGCTGGCCGCAGGCACCGTGATGTGGCTGGCCTCAGCCGCGCGCGTGAGGTTGCGCAGTTCGGCCGCCTGCACAAACAGGGCCAGGGAATCGAGGTCCGGCAGCATGGGGTGGATTCTCGGCCGGTGCCGAGGCAGCGAACTCCCGGAAAACCCGCAGCCGGGGTGGCTACCCGGCTTGCCCACGGCGCAAGGCGCCCTTGACGACATTCCAATTCCCTGCGAGACCGGGGCTGCCTACAGTGCCGGCCATCACAGCGCCAAGATGGCGAGAGGAATGACGACATGAAGCAGATGTTCATCGGCGGGCGCTGGATGCCCGCGCGCGACGGCCGCAGCCTGCCGGTGGTGGACCCGTCCAACGGCCAGGCCTTTGACGAGATCGCGCGCGGCACGGCGCACGAGGTGGACTTGGCGGTGGCCGCCGCTCGCGCCTCGCTCACTGGCCCCTGGGGCCGGCTCAACGCCACCGAGCGTGGCCGCATCCTGGTGAAGATCGGCCAGGCCGTGCTGGACCACGCGCCGGAACTGGCCGCACTCGAAGCCCGTGACACCGGCAAGCCCATGACCACCGCGCGCAACGACATCCAGGTGCTGGGGCGCTACTTCGAGTTCTACGGCACCGCCGCCGACAAGATCCACGGCGAAACGATTCCCTTCCTCGCTGGCCACCAGGTGAGCCTGCTGCGCGAGCCGCTGGGCGTCACGGCCCACATCATCCCGTGGAA
>JBIKMY010000289.1:0-3587 GCA_044358945.1 Rubrivivax sp. | reverse complement strand
TTCAGGCCCGCGTCGGCGAGGTCACGGTGGTGCTGGGCCGTAACGGCGTGGGCAAGACCACCTTGCTGAAGAGCCTGATGGGCGTGGTGCCCGTGAAGACCGGCACGGTCACGCTGAACGGGCGTGACATCACCCGGGCGGCGCCCTACGAGCGGGTGCGTGCCGGCGTGGGCTACGTGCCCCAGGGTCGCGAGATCTTTGGCCGGCTCACGGTGGAAGACAACCTGCG
Source organism: Rubrivivax sp. (assembly GCA_044358945.1). GTDB lineage: Bacteria > Pseudomonadota > Gammaproteobacteria > Burkholderiales > Burkholderiaceae_C > Rubrivivax. The sequence continues at coordinate 3,358 of JBIKMY010000289.1, read as the reverse complement.
CATGGGCCTGGCCACCCGACCGGCCGGAACGGCCATCCCCCCCGAGTTGTTTGAGTTGTTCCCGGTGCTGCAGCAGATGCTGCACCGTCGTGGGGGCGACCTGTCAGGCGGGCAGCAGCAGCAACTGGCCATCGCCCGGGCGCTGGCCGCCGGCCCCAAGCTGCTGATGCTGGACGAGCCCACCGAGGGCATCCAGCCCAGCATCATCAAGGACATCGGCCGCGTGATCCGCATGCTGGCCGATCGCAAGACCATGGCCATCGTGCTGGTGGAGCAGTACTACGACTTCGCCGCCGGTCTGGCTGACCAGTACCTGGTGATGGAGCGTGGCCAGATCGTTGCCAGCGGTCGCGGCGCCGACATGGAAGCCGACGGCGTGCGCCAGCGCATGTCGATCTAGGAGCATTCACGCACGATCGGTGCGGCAAGGTTGTGCCGTCCACAATGTGGGCGTTGCTGGGGCCTCATGCCCGCATCCATGCCCGTGTTGATGTCCGAAACCGCCGACCTGCTGCTGATCCGTGAGCTGTGCTTCGCCTGGCCGGGCACTGCGCAGGACGTCCTTCAGGTGCCTGAACTGCGTCTGCAGTCCGGGCGCAGCTACTTTCTCCACGGCCCCAGCGGCAGCGGCAAGAGCACCCTGCTGGGCCTGATGGCCGGCGTGCTGCTGCCGCGCCAGGGACGCGTGGAGTTTCAAGGCCAGGACTGGGCCGCCCTGCCCGCCGGCCGCAGGGACCGGCGCCGCGCGGAGCGGGTGGGCGTGATCTTCCAGCAGTTCAACCTGCTGACCTATCTGTCCTGCCTGGACAATGTGCTGCTGCCTTGCCAGTTGTCAGGCCTGCGCGCCGCCCGCTGTGAGGGCTCGCCCCTGCAGGAGGCGCAGCGCCTGCTGCAGCGCATGGAACTGCCTCAGGACTTGTGGGGCCGCCGCGCCGGGGCCCTGTCCATCGGTCAGCAGCAGCGCGTGGCCGCGGCGCGCGCCTTGATCGGGCGCCCTGCGCTGGTCATCGCCGATGAGCCCACATCGGCCCTGGACGAGCCGCTGCGCGAAGCCTTCATGGACCTGCTGATGGGCGAGTGCCGAGCCGGTGGCAGCGCCCTGGTCTTCGTGAGCCATGACGAGCGGCTGGCGCCGCACTTCGACCAGCGCCTGTCGCTGCGCGACCTGCAGGCTGCGGGCGTCCCGCCAACGTCATCGACAAGCCCTGCCGAGCCCAAGGCGATTCCGGCGTGAGCTTTCACCTGCGCCTGGCCATCCGCAGCGCCTGGAACCGCCGGGGCACGCTTGCGCTGATCTTGGCCTCCATCGCCCTGTCGACGGCCTTGCTGTGGACCTTGGAAGGACTCAGGAGGGACCTGCGGCACAGCTTCTCCCAGGCCGTCAGCGGCACCGACCTCATCATCGGACCCAGAGCTGGCGCAGTCCAGTTGATGCTGTATGCCGTGTTTCGGGTGGGGGGCGCCACCCACAACATCTCGATGGACAGCGTGCGTGCCGTGGCGGCCCACCGCGCCGTGGCCTGGACGGTGCCCATCTCGCTGGGCGATTCTTACCGCGGCCACCCCGTCCTGGGCACGACCACTGCCTACTTTGAACACTTTGCCTACGGCGACCGCCAGGCCCTGGAGCTGGCCAGCGGCCGGCCATTCAGCGGTACCCTGGACGGGTTGTACGAGGCGGTGCTGGGGGCGCAGGTGGCCGAGCATCTGGGCCACCGGCTGGGCGACCGGATCACGCTGTCGCACGGCCTCGTGGCGGCACCGGGCAGCGAACATGCCGACAAGGCGTTCACCGTGGTGGGCATCCTGCAGCGCACCGGCACACCCGTGGACCGCACGGTCCACGTGAGCCTGCAGGCCCTGGAGGCCCTGCATCTGGACTGGGTGGGCGGGGCGCCGATGCCAGGGCTGCGCATCGCGCCCGAGGACGCCCGCAAGTTCGACCTGGAGCCCAAGCAGGTGACCGCGGCCCTGGTGGGCCTGAAGAGCCGCGCGGCGGTGTTTGCCGTGCAGCGCTCGGTGTCCCAGCACACGGGGGAACCCTTGATGGGCGTGATGCCCGGTGTGGCGCTGGACGAACTGTGGGAGGCCGTGGGCGTGGGCGAGCGGGCCTTGCGAGCGGTGTCTGCCCTGGTGGCGGTGGTGAGCCTGGCCGGACTGGTGGCCACGGTGCTGGCCGGTCTGAACGAACGCCGACGCGAACTGGCCGTGTTGCGTGCCATGGGCGCCGGCCCGCGCGATGTGTTGTGGCTGCTGATGCTGGAGGGGGCCGTGGTTACGGCCGCCGGCGCCGTGCTGGGTGTGCTCGTCGCGTTGGTGGGCCAGGCCTTGGCCGGGCCCTGGCTGCAGCAACACGCGGGCGTGCTGCTGCAATGGGGGTCTCCCGCGCTGACCCAGTGGGCGGTGCTCGGGGCCGTGCTGGTGGCAGGTATGCTTGCCAGCCTGCTGCCGGCCTGGAGGGCTTACCGCCTGTCACTGGTCGATGGCCTGTCGCCCCGCCTGTGATGCATAGAGCACCCTTCCTGCCACCTGAGATGGCCCGACCGCACGTTCAGCGCTTCAAGGCCTGCATCCGGGCCTTCGGTATCGGGTTGGCCTGCCTGCTGTCCCACGGGCTGGAGGCCCAGCCCGTTTCGGGCGTGCCTTCGATGTCCACGCCCATCGCCCCGGGCAGCACCTCAGGCGCCAAGTCGACACGGGCCACGCCTCCAGGCGCCTCGTCCGTGCGCACCATTGGCTGGGAGGTCCTGGTGCCTGCAGACTGGGACCCGATGAAGGATCTCAAGGGCCTGAACCTTTCCATCCTGAGCGATGCCGATCCCCGCGCGGCGGCGGCCTTGACCAAGCTGCGCGAGGCCTGGGACAACGCACCGATCAACAACGCCATGATCGGCCAGCTGGTGCGCCTGCCCGGCTACCTGGTGCCGCTCGAAGAGACCAAGGAAGGCATCAAGGAATTCCTGCTGGTGCCCTACTTCGGCGCCTGCATCCACAGCCCCCCGCCGCCGGCCAACCAGATCGTGCATGTGCTGCCCAAGACCGCGGCGAAGGGGCTGCGCTCCATGGACACGGTCTGGGTCACGGGGGTGCTGGCGGCGGTGCGAACCGATTCCTACATGGGCGTGTCCGGCTACCGGATCGAGGCCACCCAGGTGGCCCCCTATGCCGAGCGGCCGGCGCGATGATCAGAAGGAGATGCCCACGCTGAAGTGCAGCCGTGACTTGCGTATGGCCTCGCCATAAGCCCAATCCAGCCTCAGCGGTCCGACGGGGCTGCGCCAGCGCAGTCCGATGCCGGCGCCCACCACGGGCCGCAGGTCGGCGAAGCGGTCTGCGGCCTGCCCCGCATCAACAAAGA
>JBIKMY010000288.1:0-3604 GCA_044358945.1 Rubrivivax sp. | reverse complement strand
CGGCGTGAGCGCGCGACGACACGAAGGTCTGCAGCGCCGGCAACCGCCCGCGCCGCAAGGGCGTGGTGGCCAAGGGCATGCCCACCACGCCGCAGGCTGCATCGCCCGTGTGCACGAGCCAGTCCTCGTGCTGGACGCCAGCATCTGCCTGCACCGCCCAGCGCCAGCCGGTGACGGCCGGGTGCCCGGTGTTCAGTATCTGGATCTGGCCCGGCTGTCGTCGGGCCGACAGCGCGCCCCAGAAGGCCGCTCCTGTCGAGCCCGTTCGGCAATCGGCCCAGCGCAAGACGGTCGCACCCGCTGCGCCAGCGGCCGCCAAGCCCGCCAGGTGAGACGCGGCCCAGACAACGCCAAAAGCGGCCCCGTCGCGGACATCGTGGCCCGCCAGGGGCGTGGGCCTTCCTGCCTCCGATACAGCCAGCGCTCCCAGCGGGCTGCGGCGCGCGGCGATGCGGCTGGGCCCCACGTGCACCGGCACGCCCGGGTGGCGGTCTTGCAGCGTGGCCAGCATGCCGGGCAGGGCGCGTGCGCTGTCCAGCACGGCGCGGTCGTCGGCCTGGTGCACGGTGGGGCAGACCGTGAAGCTCAGAAAGTCCAGCGGCGGCAGGCGGTCCATGCGGTTGAGCTGGACGAAGAAGTCGGCGGTGCCGCCGCCAATGGCCGCACCGGGAAAGGCTGCTCGCGCCGCGTCCACCGCGGCGACCGAAGTGGGGAAGGCGGCGACGGCGACGGGCACGATCCCCGCCGCTTGCAGGCGCGCCGCCAGCGCGGGCAGGGCCGTGCGGCGGCCCGGGTCGTCCAGGTGCCTCAGATCCAGCCGCAGGTCCGCACCGGCACCCTCCAGCAGGGCCGCCAGCACTGCCGCCTGACGGGGCGTCATGGGGGTCAGCGGGTCCCACTCCAGGTGCAGCCGATCGGGCTGCAGGGTACGGGCCTGGGACCTTGCTGCCCCCAGCGGCTGCCCCAGGTCTGGAGGCTCGATTTCCAGGCCGAGCGCAAAAGCGCGCGGCTCGTCGGCGCGTAGCCGCATGAGATCCAGAGCTGCATGACCTCCATTGCGATCGGCGGCCTGAGTGGCGGCCACGCGAGCGCCGTCCAGCGATACGGCAGGCCCTGCGAAGGCCCGCTGCGCCATCGCCACGCGCCCTCGGCGCTCCACCGCCAGCCGCACGCGCTGCTGCACCACGGCCCCGGCTTCCAGCACGAAAGGCCGCGGCAGAAAGTTCGACCTTGCGTAGGTCTTGAACGAGGCATCGGCGTTGTTGCGCTGGTCCTCGATCTCGAAGTTCTCGCCCTCGAAGTCGGCCAGCGCCCACCACCCGGATGCCAGCGCCACGCGCAGGCTGCGGATGCCGGTAAGGGGCGGCCAGGGCGATACCTGCCGTGGCAGGGCCGAGCGGGTGCGGCGGCCGTCGTCGTGCAACACCTCCACGCGTGCGCCGGCGGCTGAAAGGGGGTGCAGCAGGCATAGGCCGATGCGGTTGAGGGCGCGCGGTGCTGCGCCCGGGGCAAGCGCTGCCTGGCCGGTGACGGTGAGCACACCGTCTTCTGCGCCCTCGAGCACGAGCGTGGTGTCGAGGGCTGCGGCAGCGGGCTCGGGCGTCTCGTCGGGGCCAGCGGGATCCGGCCCAAACTGGCCCTGCAGGCTCACACGCCAGCCGCCCGCCACCCGATCCTGCACAGGCGCGCCCAGCCGCAGTTCGGGCGTGCGCCAGTGCGGGTCGCGCAGCAGCCAGTGCAGGCCATGCCAAGCCTCGACAACGCCCTGCGGGCCGCGCCAGTGGATGGCGCCAAGCCGGCCCTCCTGCAGCGTGGTGTGCAGCGGGCCTGCGCGAAGCTGCAGCGGCTGCGCCATCGGTGCCCGCGCGCGCTCAGACCGCCGCCGGCGCGGCCACACCCTCAACCAGCACTATCGAAGAGCGCGCCGAGGCCTGGCGCAGGCGGCGGGCCGGCGCGTACTCCGGCGAGTCGATCCAGGCACGAGCCTGGGCGGCGCTGGCAAATTCCAGGATGACCAGGCGCCAGGGCGACCAGTCGCCTTCCAGCGGCTCGATGGCGCCCCCGCGCACGATGAAGCGGCCGCCGTACTGCGCCACTGTGGCCGGTGACATCTGACGGTACTGCTCGAAGACCACCGGGTCGGTGATCTCCATGTCGTTGATGACATAGGCGGCCATGCCGGGGGGTCCATTCAGATGGTGCGCCCGCCGTCCACCGGCAGTTCCACGCCGGTGATGAAGCGCGCCGCGTCACTGGCCAGGTACAGCGTGGCCTCGGCCACGTCTTCAGGCGTGGACATGCGCCCCAGCGGAATGCCGGCGATCACGCGGGCCCGCGCCTCGGGCGTGTCCGCCGTGCCGAGGAACTGCTCGATCAGTCCCGTGGGGCTCATCACCGGGCACACGGCATTGACGCGGATGCCATCGGGCCCAAGTTCGGCGGCCATGGACTTGGACAGCAGGTTCACCGCGCCCTTGCTGGCGTTGTACCAGGCCAGGCCAGGGCGGGGACGGATCCCCGCGGTGGAGCCGATGTTGACGATGCAGCCGCTGCGTCGCGCCTGCATCAGCGGCACCACCGCCCGCGTCATGTGGAAGATGGACTTGACGTTGACCGCGAAGACGCGGTCGAAGGTGGCCTCGTCCACCTCCAGCATGGACTGGTTACGGTGCGTGGTGCCGGCGTTGTTGACGATGACATCGGGCGTGCCGAAGGACTCCACGCAGGCCGCCACCGCAGCCTGCACATCGGCCTGCCGAGACACATCACACGCCACCGCGCGAGCGGCCGGGCCCAGGGCGTCGGCCAGCACCTGGGCCTTCGCACCGTCCAGGTCGGCCAACAGCACCTTCGCGCCCTCGGCCACGAACAAACGCGCAATGGCTTCGCCAAAGCCCGCGGCCGCCCCGGTGACCAGTGCCACCTTGCCCTGCAGGCGGCTCATCGAGCCACTCCCGCATCGCCAAGACCGAGCATCGGGGTCTCGACGCTCACGATAGGGTGGATCTGCCCGGCAAAGTTGGGCAGATCGGCCAGCAGCGTCTTGCCCTGCGCGCTCTCAAGCGAGGCCCACAAGGACGGCTCGTCATCGAACCACAGCTCGGAGAAGCCGTCGTAGTCAAAGTGCGGAAAGCGGCTCTTGTCCACCAGGTTCACGCTGTAGCGGCGCAGCCCGGGCAGTTGCTTGCAGAGGTCGGCGTGGGTGGTCAGCCAGTGGCGCTGGAACTGCTCGGGCGTCATGTCTTCGCGGCGCTTCACGAAGCCCACGCGCTTGGTCATGGTCTTGCTCATCAGGGTCCCGGGGGTCTTGGGGTGGGTGATCAGGTCGGGTGGCTGGCGTGGGCGCCGCCGCGCTCAGGCGGCCGCCGCCGGACGTACGCGAATGCCGAGCTCCTCTTCGCGCAAGAACAGCAGCGCGGCGGTATCACGGTCGGCGCGGCCCAGTTGCGCGGCGCGGTCCAGCGTGGCCAGGGCGCCGTTGCCCACCAGGGGCTCAAAGCCTTGCTGGCGTGCGGCGGCGACAGCCAGGCGCACGTCCTTGGCGGCGAGTTTGACCATGAAGCCCGGGCTGTCGTCACCCACGAAGGCCTTCTTGGGCAGCGCT
>JBIKMY010000287.1:0-3606 GCA_044358945.1 Rubrivivax sp. | reverse complement strand
CTGATCCGCAACTACGGCGGCACCTACGCGCTGTCGGCCATCGCCCGCGCTCTGCAAAGCCAGACCAGCACCAACATCATCTCCACGCCCAACCTCATCACCCTGGACAACGAGGAGGCGAAGTTCGTGGTGGGCAGCAACGTTCCCTTCGTCACCGGCCAGTTCACCAACACCGGCACCGCAGTAGCCAACCCCTTCCAGACCATCGAGCGCAAGGACGTGGGCATCACGCTGCGCATCAAGCCGCAGATCGGTGAAGGCGGCACGGTGCGCATGACCATCTTCCAGGAGTCCTCCAGCGTGAGCGACAAGGTGGCCCCAGGCACCACCAACGCCGGCCCCTCCACCAACAAGCGCCAGATCGAGACCAACGTCGTGGTGGACGACGGGGGCGTCATCGTGCTGGGCGGGTTGATCGAAGACCGCTTCGTCGAGAACAAGTCCAAGGTGCCGCTGCTGGGCGACCTGCCCGGCGTGGGCGCGCTGTTCCGCAGCGACAGCCGCACCAAGACCCGCACCAACCTGATGGTGTTCCTGCGGCCGGTGGTGCTGCGAGACGCCCCGGCCGGCGATCGCCTGAGCCTGGACCGCTACGAACAGATCCGCGCCCTGCAGAAGGAAGCGCAGCCGCCGCACCACCCCCTGCTGCCGCTGCAGGACAGCCCTGTGCTGCCGCCGATTCAGGCCCCGGCCCCAGGCGCGGCCTCCGGCGCGCCCCCCGTCAAGCCCTGAACGCCGCAGCATGCGACACCCCCTGCCCTACGCCTTCGCCAAGGCGCACCAGGTCCTGCTGCAGGATGACGGCCGCCAGCGCGTGTTGTGGACGACGCCGGCCACGCCAATGTCCACCCTGTCGGAAGTGCTGCGCGTGCATGCCGTGGACGCGTGGCAGCACGAGGCGCCCACCAGCCTGCAGGCGCGCATCGCCGCAGCCTATGCCGGCGGCGAGAGCAGCGCCGCGGCCGTGGTGGGCGAGGTGGAAAGCGCGGTGGATCTGTCGCGCCTGATGCAGGAACTGCCCGCCGTGGAAGACCTGCTGGAGGCCGCCGACGACGCCCCCATCATCCGCATGCTCAACGCCCTGCTCACCCAGGGCGTGCGCGACGGCGCCAGCGACATCCACATCGAGCCCTACGAGCGCAGCAGCGCCGTGCGTTTCCGCGTCGACGGTACGCTGCGCGAGGTGGTACAGCCCAACAAGGCGCTGCACGCCGCGCTGATCTCGCGCCTGAAGATCATGGCCGAGCTGGACATCTCGGAAAAGCGCCTGCCGCAGGACGGCCGCATCTCCCTGCGCCTGGGCTCACGCGCCATCGACGTGCGGGTGTCCACCCTGCCCGGCGCCCACGGCGAGCGCGCGGTGCTGCGCCTGCTGGACAAGACAGAGACGCGCTTCAGCCTGGAGGCCCTGGGCATGAGCGGACAAGTGCTGGCGGGCTTCGACCGTCTGATTCACCAGCCGCACGGCATCGTGCTCGTCACCGGGCCCACGGGTTCGGGCAAAACCACCACGCTGTACGCGTCGCTCGCGCGCATGGACACGGCCACCACCAACGTGCTGACGGTGGAAGACCCGATCGAGTACGAGCTGCCCGGCATCGGCCAGACGCAGGTCAACGCCAAGATCGATCTCACCTTCGCCAAGGCGCTGCGCGCCATCCTGCGGCAGGACCCGGACGTGATCATGATCGGCGAGATCCGCGACTACGAGACCGCGCAGATCGCCATCCAGGCCTCGCTCACCGGCCACCTGGTGCTGGCCACGCTGCACACCAACGACGCGCCCTCGGCCGTCACCCGCCTGACCGACATGGGGGTGGAGCCCTTCCTGCTGAGCTCCAGCCTGCTGGGCGTGCTGGCACAGCGCCTGGTTCGCCAGCTCTGCACGGCCTGCAAACGCCCCGACGTCCAGGGCCAGTGGCACCCCGTGGGCTGCGCCGAGTGCGGGCACACCGGCTACAAGGGCCGCACCGGCGTGTACGAGCTGATGACGGCCGACGAGGCGGTGCGCGCGCTCATCCACAACCGGGCGGCCGAGAGCGAGCTCACGGCGGCGGCGCTGCGCAGCGGCCTGCAACCCATGCGCGAAGACGGCCAGCGGCTGGTGGCCGAAGGCGTGACCTCGGCCGAGGAAGTGGTGCGCGTCACACGCGACTGAGCGCGCAGCCCTCTGAACCTGCCCCCGCCCCGACCCTGTCCCGCCACGCTCTCAGCCCTACCACCCCATGCCCGCCTTCCGCTTCGAGGCCGTGGATGCCGCCGGCAAGACGCACACCGGCACGCTGGAGGCCGACACCGCGCGCGCCGTGCGCGGCCAGTTGCGGTCGCGTGGCTGGGTGCCCCTGGAGGTGGGGGCCCTGGACAGCGCTCCACCGGACCGGTCGGGCATGTCCTTCAGGCGCCGCGTTTTCCAGGGCGCGGAAATGACGGTGTGGACCCGGCAGCTGGCCGGCCTGGTGGGCGCGGGCCTGCCCCTGGAGCGGGCGCTCACCGCCCTGGCAGACGACGCCGAAACCCCGCGCCAGCGCGACCTCGTGGCCCAGCTGCGCAGCGAGGTCAATGCCGGCCACACCTTCGCGCATGCCCTGGCCACGGCACCGCGGGAGTTCGACGAGGTGTACCGCGCCGTGGTGGGCGCTGGCGAGCAAAGCGGCGCGCTGGGGCAGGTGCTGGAGAAGCTGGCTGACGACCTGGAGGAACGCCAGGCCCTCAAGGCCAAGCTCGTGGGCGCATCGGTCTACCCGGCCATCGTCTCGGGCATCGCCCTGCTCATCGTCATCTTCCTGGTGACCTACGTGGTGCCGCAGGTGGCCAGCGTATTCACCAGTTCGCGCCGCGCCCTGCCTTTTCTGACCGTGGCCATGCTGGCATTGAGCCGCTTCGTGCGCGAGTGGGGCTGGCTGATGGCCCTGGCCGCAGCGGCCGGCGTCGCGGCCCTGGTGGTACTGCGCCGGCGCGAGGCCGTGAGGCTGCGCCTGGACGCCGCCTGGCTGCGCCTGCCACTTGTGGGCCGCCTGGCCCGGGGCTACAACGCAGCGCGCTTTGCCGGCACGCTGGCCATGCTGGCGGGCGCGGGCGTGCCCATTCTCAAGGCGCTGCAAGCCGCCGCCGAGACCCTGGGCAACCGCGCCATGCGCGCCGACGCGCTGGACGCCCTGGTGCAGGTGCGCGAGGGCGCCCCGCTGGCCAGCGCGCTGGCGGCCAAGAAGCGCTTTCCCGGGCTGCTTTCGATGTTCGCGCGCCTGGGCGAACAGACGGGGCAGTTGCCGCAGATGCTGGGCCGCGCCGCGACGCAGCTCTCAGGCGAGGTGCAACGCCGCGCCATGGCGCTGGCCACCGTGCTGGAGCCCCTGCTCATCGTGGCCATGGGCGGCGTGGTGATGCTCATCGTGCTGGCCGTGCTGCTGCCCATCATCGAGCTCAACGCCTGGGTGAAGTGATGGCAGCCACCTTGCAAGGCCAGCTCGTCGTCGCGATCTCCTCGCGCGCGCTGTTCGACTTCGAAGAAGAGAACCGGCTGTTCGAGGCCCAGGACGACCGCGCCTACATGCAGCTGCAGCTGCAGCGCCTGGACCAGCCGGCGCGGCCGGGCGTAGCCTTCTCGCT
>JBIKMY010000285.1:0-3611 GCA_044358945.1 Rubrivivax sp. | reverse complement strand
GCGCCAGTGCGACAGGCGCGGCGGCCACGGTGGTCACGGGCACAGCGCCGGCCCCGGGCTGTCCCGCCTTGACGATCCTGACCTTGCCCTCGGCTTCGGTGATTTCCAGCTCGGAAATGCTGGACTCGGATACGAGATCGATCAAGGTCTTGAGCTTGCGCAGGTCCATAGGAGTTCTCGGGTCAAGGCAGGGGTGCAGTGTAATGAACTGCAGGGAACTGCGGCCAATTTACGCGGAACTTCCTTCACCCAGCGCTGCTGTAGGTTCGAACCGGGCCTGAGGCCCGGGCTGCCGAGCCGGCCTGGCGGGCCGTGAAGGTGCACGCGGGACCCTGTGCCAGCGCGTTTATTGAAAGCGGATTTGCCGGGAATTGCGCAGAGTAAATCAGAGTAGCGCGATGGATGGGTGCAGAAGCGGACTGTCTGTGCTCGGGGGCCTCTTGTGCGGCACCGGGGCCACACCTTTTGTACACCTCGGGGCCGGAGAGCCACGCATGGCCCGGTGCTTACAGCCCGCGGGCCCAGGCCGAGAGTTCCTCGAAGTCGGTTTGGCCCAGCTTGCGGTGTGCCAGGCGGCCCTGGCCGTCGAACACGGCGGTGAAGGGCAGGGCGCCTTGGGCGTTGCCCAGTTGCCGGCTGAGGGCGGTGCCCTCCAGCCCTGCCATGCCCACCCGGAAGCTCAGGGGCTGCTTGCGCAGGAATTCCTGCACGGGCTTCAGGCCATCCACGGCCAGGCCCACCACTTGCCAGCCGCGGACGGACCATTCGCGGTGAAACCGGTCCAGTTCCGGCAGTTCCTTGACGCAGGGCGGGCACCAGGTGGCCCAGAAGTTCAGAACCAGGGGCTTCCCGTGCAGGGACGCCATGTCCAGGTCCGCGCCCTCGGGGGTGGCAAAGCGCTGATCCCAGGGCGGGCCCTGAGGCCGGCTGCGGGTGCTGCGCCAGGACTGCCAGGCGACGCCCGCCACGGCCGCAGCGGCGGCCACGCCTGCCACCATCACGCTGCGCCGCCGGCTGCCCCCTGATGTGCTCATTTCCTAGCCTTGTCCTGCGGCAGTACCGCCGCTGATGTCTGTGAGCAGGCGCTTCAGCGCCGCCAGATCGCCCCGCCACGTGCGTCCCCGGGCGTCAGGCTTGAGGGCCCCGCGCAGGTCATCCAGGTCGTTGACGATGAGGTGCACGGTCACCGGCTGGCCCAGCGCACGGCTGGGGGCGCTGACAGTCAGAACGTCCTTGGCTGCACTGTGGCCGGCGTCCAGGACGTGGATGTCGTGGTCCACGCCCATGTTCAGCAGCGCGATCTCCGCGGCCTTGCTGTCGTCGCAGTACAGGTCGATGTGCACTGCAGATTCACGCGTGGCGGTCCCGCGCCAGACGGCACCGCTGAGGTGCGGCCGGAACTCCGCCATGCGCTGCATCCAGCCGAGCGCAACCTCGCGCAAGGCGGCCAGTTCACCCGGCTGGGTGTCGCTGAGGAACAGGTCGATGTAGGCGCGGACTTCGTCTTCCACCTGCTCGTTCGAGGGCAGCTCCACGCGCCCACTGCCGCCACGCCGACCCAGGGCGCGTGCGGCCTTGTGCTTGGCGGCGCCGTACTCCAGCCCCGACTCCACCACCAGGCGGGCCGCGGACGCGGCGATTTCTTCGGTGAGGCTCTCGGTCATGGGGTGAACAGGTCGCGGTGCAGGGCCGGCCCTCTCAGGGCAGTTCCACCGCACCCATGCGCGCTGCAATGGTGGCACTTCGCGAGATCACGTACTCGGAGGCGGGCCGCTTCTCGAAGCGCTTGGGGGCGGGCAGCATCACCGCCAGGCGGGCGGCCTGCTCGACGCCCAGGCGTTGGGCGTCGATGCGGAAGTAGTGGCGTGCCGCCGCCTGCGCGCCGAACAGGCCCTCACCCCATTCCACGCTGTTGAGGTAGATCTCCAGGATGCGGCGCTTGGGTAGCAGGGCCTCCAGCATCAGGGTGATGACGAACTCCTGCGCCTTGCGCAACACGGTGCGCTCGCCCGACAGGAACAGGTTCTTGGCCAGCTGCTGCGTGATGGTGGAGCCGCCGACGACCTTGGGTTCCGCCTTGCGTCCCCCTGGGGGTTGCTGCTGCGCCCGCGCTTCGGCACGGGCTTCGGCGCGCTGGTTGCGGTCCCAGGCCTTTTCCAGCGCGGCCCAATCGACGCCCGTATGGCTGGCAAAGGCGGCGTCCTCGCTGGCGATGACGGCGCGCTGGAGGTGGACCGAAATCCGCTCGGTGTCTACCCACTGCTGGCTCCACTCGATCTGCCCGCGCGTGGTGAGCAGGCGCCAGGCTTCGCTGCGCTGGAAGGTGGTGGAGACGGGGTCGACCCAGCGCATGGCGAGGATCCGCACCGCAAAGGTCAACTGCAGCACCAACACCCCCACGGCGGCCAGTGCTGCCACACGCAGGAGGTGGTGCATGAGGTGGCGCAGGGCGGTCTTCACCGGCTCAGCCCCAGCCGCTCGCGCAAGGCCTGCAGTACCGGGGCGGTGTCCGGTCGCACGCCGCGCCATACGAAGAAGGCCTCGGCCGCCTGCTCCACCAGCATGCCCAGACCGTCCCGGGCTTCAGCGCCCTGTCGGTGCGCCCAGGCCAGAAAGGGGGCGGCCGCCGGCCCGTACATCAGGTCCACGGCCCGGCCGCCCGGCCGCAGCGCTGCATCGGGCACGGGAACCGCGGCGCCAGCCAGGCTGGAGGCGCTGGCATTGATCACCAGGTCGAACCCGGTGCCGGCATCGGCCAGGCCGGCTGCACCCAGTGCCACGCCATGCGGGGCCGCCAGGGCGCGATGCGAAGCCACCAGGGCCTGCGCCTTGTCCAGACTCCGGTTGGCCACGATGACCTGCACGGGTCCGCAAGCCATGAGCGGCCCGAGCACGCCCGCGGCGGCGCCGCCCGCCCCGATGAGCAGCAGGCGCTGGCCGGCAATCGGCCAGCCGGCGTGTTGTTGCAGATCGCACACCAGGCCGGCGCCGTCGGTGTTGTCCGCCAGCCAGCCAGCCTGATCGAAGCACAGCACGTTGGCCGCGCCAGCCTGCCGCGCCCGTTCGGTGGCTTGCGCGGCGATCCTGACGGCCTCCAGCTTGAAGGGCACGGTGACGTTGCAGCCGCGCACCGGTCCGCCCTCGGTGTCGGCGGCCAGCGCGCGCACCGCCTGCTCGAAGCCATCCAACGGGCACAGGCGCCGGTCGTAGTGCAGGTGTTGCCCGGTCTGGGCGGCGAACGCGGCGTGGATGAAGGGCGAGTGGCTGTGCGCCACCGGGTTGCCCAGGACGAAATAGCGGTCAGGGTGCATGGTCTGGTCGATCGGTCTGGGCGGGTCAGCGCGGACGGCCCTGCGCGGTGGAGCTGAGTGTCTGGGCTTCGAAGCCGTCCTCCCGCGTGAACCGGAAGCGGGAGGTCACCACGATCTGGTCGGCCTCACGGCGCATAGCGCTGGTGAACGCGCCAAAAGGTGCCGCGCTGCGCACGATGGCCACAGCGCGCTGATCCAGCAGGCGCGATTGGGAGGGCCTGACCACCTCGGTCTCCACCACGCGGCCCGCGGCATCCACGGTGACGTTCATGGTGAGCTCGCCGTAGAGCTTGCGACCCT
>JBIKMY010000286.1:0-3611 GCA_044358945.1 Rubrivivax sp. | reverse complement strand
GGTCCTTGCTGCTGATGTTCACCTACGGCGGTCTCTACACCTTCCTGGCCAGCAGTTCCTTTGTCTACATCGAGGTGCTGGGCACTTCCAAGGCCCTGTACGGCGTGTTCCTGGCCAGCGCTTCGGTTTCCTACCTGGCCGGCACCATCATGTGCCGGCGCTGGATCGCCCGCCACGGCATCGCCCGGACGGTGCGGCGTGCCGCAGCCTTCAGCCTGGTCGGCGGGGTGGGCATGGCCGCCCTGTCACTGGGCGGCATCACCAGCGCCTGGGCCATCTGCCTGCCGCAACTGGTCTTCAATTTCGGCCACGGCATCCACCAGCCCTGCGGCCAGGCCGGGGTGGTGGGGCCCTTCCCCCAGAGCGCAGGCGCGGCGTCGGCGCTGTCGGGCTTCATGTCAGCCGCCGCCGCTTTCTTCATCGGCCTGTGGCTGGGCCGCGCCATCGACGGCACGGTGTTCCCGCTGACGCTGACGCTGGCGGTGTTTTCGGTGCTGACCACCGCGGTGGCGTGGACACTCGTTCAGCGGCATGGCGACCCGACGCCGCGCAAGGGCGCCGCGTGACCGGGCCGGTGCTGGCCCTTGCCGGCCCCACGGCCAGCGGCAAGAGCGCCGCCGCCCTGGCGGTGGCGCGGGCGCTGGCGCCGGCTCGCCAGGTGGAAATCATCAGCGTGGACTCTGCCTTGGTCTACCGGGGCATGGACATTGGCACGGCCAAGCCCAGCGCGGCCGAACAGGCCGAGGTGCCCCACCACCTGATCGACCTGATCGACCCCCGACTGGCCTACTCGGCCGCCCGCTTCGTAACGGACGCCCGGCACCTGATCGCACAGATCCAGGCGCGGGGGGCCTTGCCGCTGCTGGTGGGCGGCACCATGCTGTACCTCAAGGCCCTGCGCGAGGGCCTGGACGCGATGCCGGCGGCCGATGCCCAGGTGCGCACCGCCCTGGACGCCCGCGCCGCGATGGAAGGCTGGCCCGCGCTGCACGGTGAGCTGGCCCGGGTGGATCCGGTCACCGCACAGCGCCTGGCGCCCAACGACGCCCAACGCATCCAGCGGGCCCTGGAGGTGTGGCAACTGACGGGGCGCCCCTTGTCGCACTGGCACGGCGCCGCGCCATCCGACAGCCCGGCGCCGGGTGCGACGCACGGCCTGGCCCTGCACCTCATCGCCCTGGAACCGACTTCACGGGCCTGGTTGCACGAGCGCATTGCGCAGCGCTTCGATGCCATGCTGGACAGCGGCTTTGTAGACGAGGTACGCGCCCTGCGCGCTCGCGGCGACCTCCGTCCGGATCTGCCTTCCATGCGCTGCGTGGGCTATCGCCAGGCCTGGGCAGCACTGGACCACGACCCGGCCCTGGCGCCCGGCTCACCCGGCTGGGCCACCTTCCGTGAGGCCGGCATCGCCGCCACCCGCCAACTGGCCAAGCGTCAACTCACCTGGCTGCGCTCGATGGGGGACAGAGAGGTGGTGGCGTGTGACGCGGTGGGTGCGACCGAACACGTGACACACGCCGTCCAAGATCGGCTGCGCGCCTGAGGCGTTCAGCAGACTCAGGGCTGCACTGGAGTGGCGCGCGGCAGCGGCAGGCCTCGGCGGGCCATCTCGGCGCGCAGCAGGTCGGGACGGTCGGTGACGATGCCGTCCACACCCATGTCGATCAGGCGCGACATCTGGGCGGTGTCGTTCACCGTCCAGGCCAGCACCGTCAAGCCCAGGCCCTGGGCTTCCTTGAGCAGGGCCGGGGTGAGGTCGCCGAAATACACCGACCAGATGCGTCCGCCCGCAGCCTTGACCATGCGCGGCACCGAGCCGTGGTCGGCATGGGCAATGCCCGCGGTCCAGGCAGAGGGCCCGGGCGATCCGGCGCCGATGTTGTCCAGCCAGCGCTGCTGGGCGCTGAGGTAGACGGTGCCGATCTCGGGCGCCTCGGCCTGCACCACCTTCAAGGTGCGCCAGTCGAAGGACAGGATGGTCGTGCGCGCGGCCACGCCCGCCTGCCGAACCGCCGCGATCAGCGCCCGCGCGAAGGGCTCGGGCGCCAGCGTGGCCTCTGGGGCGTTGGGGAAGACCTTGGTCTCCAGCGCAAAACGCACCTCCCGGTTGCCGGACTTCTCCACCAGGGCGAAGAGTTCGGCCAGCGTGGGCAGCCGGGTGCCGTCCACCGGTTGCTGAGCGGAATAGGTCTGGGCGTAGCGGCTGGCCGGGTTGAGGCGGCCGACGTCGTAGCGCTGCAGTTCAGCCCAGTCGGTCTGCACGATCAGCGGGCCTCGGCCCTTGAGGAACGCGCCATCGGGCCCACGGGTGATGTCAGGGTTCAGGGACGGATCGTGCGAGATCACCAGCACGCCGTCACGGGTGATGGCGATGTCGGTCTCCAGGGTGGTCACCCCGATCGACAAGGCCTTGGCAAAGCCGGGCAGCGTGTTTTCCGGCAGCAGGCCCCGCGCGCCACGGTGGCCTTGCAGGTCAAAGGCCCAGCCCGCGGAGCCCGCCAGGCTCAGCATGAGCACGAGAAACGTCTTCCATCGCATCGGTGTCTCCATGACCCGCCGCAGGCGCACCCGGGCCCGCGCAGGCATCATGCACCGATGATGCTCGAGATCCAAGGCCTGACCAAGCACTACGGCGACGCCTGCGTCTTTAGCGGCGTGGACCTGCGTGTGGCCCCCGGCGAGTTTGTGGCCCTGCTGGGGGAGTCTGGCGTGGGCAAGTCCACGCTGCTGAACTGCATTGCCGGGCTGGACGACGCCGACCGTGGGCACATCACCCTGGCCGGGGTGGAGGTGGGTGCGCTGGGTGCGGACGGCCGGGCCCGTCTGCGCCGCGAGCGCCTGGGCTTCGTCTTCCAGGCCTTCCACGTGCTGCCGCACCTGAGCGTGGCCGAGAACGTGGCCCTGCCCTTGCGGCTGCTGGGGCGCAGCGCGGCCACTCAGGCGCAGCGGGTGCAGACCCTGCTGGACGCCGTGGGCCTGGCAGGCCTGGGCACGCGCTGGCCGGCCCAGCTCTCGGGCGGGCAACTGCAACGCGTGGCCATTGCCCGTGCCCTGGTTCATGAGCCGGCGCTGATCCTGGCCGACGAGCCCACCGGTAACCTGGACCCCACCACCGCCACGCGGGTGCTGGACCTGCTGCTGGACCAGGCGCGGCGCAGCGGGGCGGCCTGTCTGCTGGTCACCCACTCCCAGGCGGCTGCCGCACGGGCCGACCGGGTGCTGCGCCTCACGCCCCAGGGCGTGGAGGATGCCGCCCCGGCCGCCCCATGACACCCCGTCCGCCAGCCCAAGCGGGCCGCGCCGGGGCAGCGCCGTCGCCCTTGTGGCACCTGCTGCCGCTGGTGCTGCGCGAGTGGCGCCACCACCCCTGGCGCCACGCCATGGCGGCGCTGGCCGTGGCGCTGGGGGTGTCGCTGGCCTGGTCGGTGCACCTGATCAACGTCTCGGCCCTGGCCGAGTTCTCTGCCGCGGTGCGGTCAGCCAACGGCGAACCGGACGCCGTGCTGCGCGGGCCGCGCGAGGGCTTTGACGACCAACTGCTCGACGTCGTGGCGGCCCTGCCCGGCGTGTCCATCGCCAGCCCCGTGGTGGAGGTGGACACCTATGCA
>JBIKMY010000284.1:0-3631 GCA_044358945.1 Rubrivivax sp. | reverse complement strand
CCATCACCTTCGCCAACTGGCGTCTGGACCGCCCGGGGGTGATCGGCAACCCCATGCCCGGTGCGGAGGTGAAGTTCCTGCCCAACGGCGGCAAGCTGGAGATGCGTATCCGCGGGCCGCACATCTTTCCGGGCTACCGAGGCAACCCGCAGGCCACGGCAGCGGCCTTCGACGACGAGGGCTTCTATTGCATCGGGGATGCCGGCTATCTGCAGGACGAGGCCGATCCCGCTTCGGGCATCGTCTTCAACGGCCGTGTGGCCGAGGACTTCAAGCTCAGTAGCGGCACCTGGGTGTCGGTGGGCACCTTGCGGCTGAAGGTCGTCTCCGCCCTGGCGCCGCTGGCCCAGGACGTGGTGATCACCGGTCACGACCGACACGAGATCGGCGCGCTGGTGTTCCTGAACGAGGCCGCGCGTTCCCTGCCCGCCGAGGAGTTGCGCCAGCGTGTGCAGGCCGGCCTGCGGGCGCTGAAGGCCGAGGGCGGCGGCTCTTCCCAGGTGCCGGCCTGTGCGCTGGTGCTGCCGGACGCCCCCAGCATGGCTGCTGGGGAGATCACCGACAAGGGCTACCTGAACCAGCGCCTGACGCTGCAGCGCCGCGCCGCGGAAGTCCAGGCGCTGCACGCCACGCCCGCAGACCCGCGGGTGATTCACTGCTGACCCTGGTGCGACGTTCCGCCCGCGCCTGCGCAGCTTCGCATAACCCCCCCACTTCAAGGCTTCGATCCATGTCCTTCCAACCCCTTGAATCCGGCCCCGGTCCGTTGTCGCAGCTGTCGCTGCTGACCCTGGAGTCCGCAGGCCCGGTGCTTCACCTGCGCCTGAACCGGCCCGCCAAGCGCAACTCCATCAGCGACGAGTTGCTGGCCCAGATCCACACCGTGTTCGTCAACCTGCCTGCCAGCTTCAAGGTGGTGGTGCTGAGCGGGGCAGGGGACCACTTCTGCGCCGGGCTGGACCTGTCGGAAGTGTCCGAGCGCACGGTGGCCGAGGGCATGCAGCATTCGCGCTCCTGGCATGCCTGCTTCGACGCCATCCAGTTCGGGCCCGTGCCGGTGATCGCCGTGCTGCACGGCGCGGTGGTCGGCGGCGGTCTGGAGCTGGCCTCATCCGCCCATCTGCGCGTCGCCGAAGACAGCGCCTTCTACGGTCTGCCCGAGGGCACGCGCGGCATCTTCGTGGGCGGTGGCGGCTCGGTGCGCATCTCGCGCCTGATCGGCGTGTCGCGCATGACCGACATGATGCTCACCGGCCGGGTGTTCGATGCCGACGAAGGCCAGGCCTTCGCCATCTCCAACTACCGGGTGGCCGACGGCCAGGGTCTGGCCAAGGCGCTGCAGCTTGCGCAGAAGATCGCCGGCAACGCACCCTTGTCCAACTACGCCATCACGCAGGCCCTGCCGCGCATCGCCGACCTGTCGGCCAGCGACGGCCTGTTCATGGAGTCCCTCATCTCCTCCATCGCGCAGGGCGATGAGGCGGCCAAGGAACGCGTGCGTGCGTTTCTGGAAAAGCGCGCCTCTAAGGTGGTGAAGTCGTGAAGCACGATTCCACCGCGTCAGTCGAACCGCCCCAACCCCTTTCGCGCGAGCATGTCTACCGCGTCAACGTGCAGTTCGGTGACTGCGATCCCGCGGGCATCGTCTTCTTTCCGAACTTCAACCGCTGGATGGACGAGGCCTCGCTGGCTTTCTTCATGGCCTGCGGCATCCCGCCCTGGCGCGAACTGGTCAAGACGCGCGGCATCATCGGCACGCCGCTGCTGGAGATCCACACCAAGTTTCTGCGGCCGGCCACCTATGGCGAGACCATCGAGATCCACACCACCGTGGAACACTGGGCCGTCAAGACCTTCCGCCACCGTCATGTGGTGATGCGTGGCCACACCGTGTTGTGCGAAGGCACCGAGGTGCGCGCCTTCTGCATCCGCGACCCGCAGAACCCCGACCGCATCAAGGCCATCCCTGTGCCCGAAGACCTGCGGGCTGCGTGCCAGGTTGCTGCCCCCGGTGAAACTGGTGCGTGAGCCTTTCAGAGGCGCTCTGTGACGAAGGAGAACCAGACATGAAGATCGAACAACAGACCGTCCTCGTCACGGGCGGGGGCTCGGGTCTCGGCGAGGCCGTGGCGCGTGAACTCGCCGGACAGGGCGCGAAGGTCGCCGTGCTGGATGTCAACGCGGCCAATGCCCAGCGCGTGGCCGGTGACATCGGCGGCATTGGTCTCGGGGCCGACATCACCGACACCGCGAGCCTGACCGCCGCGCTGGACGCCGCCGAGGCCGCCCTGGGGCCGGCGCGCATCGTCATGAACATCGCCGGCATCGGAACCGCCAAGCGCGTGGTGGGCAAGGACGGCACGCCGGCGCCGCTGGAAGACTTCGAGCGCGTGATCCGCGTCAACCTCATCGGCACCTACAACGTGGTCCGCCTGACCGCCGCGCGCATTGCCAAGCTGCCGCCCCTGGACGACGGTGAGCGCGGCGTGATGCTCATGACCGCCTCGGTGGCCGCCTATGACGGCCAGGTGGGTCAGGAGGCCTACGCGGCCAGCAAGGGCGGCCTGGTGTCCATGACCCTGCCCCTGGCGCGGGACCTGGCGCAGCACGGCATCCGCGTGTGCACTGTGGCGCCCGGCCTGTTCGAGACGCCGCTGATGAAGCAGTTGCCTGAGGCGGTGCAGCAGTCGCTGGCCGCATCCATTCCCTTTCCGCCGCGTCTGGGTCGGCCCGATGAGTTTGCGGCGCTGGCCGCTCACATCGTCACCAACGTGCACCTCAACGGCGAGTGCATCCGGCTGGACGGGGCACTGCGCATGGCGCCCCGATGAGCTGGGACTATCGCGCCCCCCTGAAGGACATGCGCTTCGTGATGGAGCGCGTGCTGCAGGCGCCTGCGTCCTGGGCCGGTTGCGTGCCGTTCGCGGACCTGGACCTGGACACCGTGGACGCTGTGCTCCAGGAGGCCGCCCGCTTTGCCGCCGGGGTGCTGCTGCCCGTGAACGCCACGGGCGACGCTGCGGGCTGCGTGCGCGATGAGGCCGGCCGTGTCCGCACGCCCCCGGGCTACCGCGAGGCCTACCAGGCCTACGTGGACGGTGGCTGGCCTGCGCTGCCCTGCGACCCTGCCTGGGGCGGCCAGGGCCTGCCCCTGCTGGTGGATGCCGCCGCGCGCGAGATGCTGGTGGCCTGTAACCACGGCTGGGTGATGTACCCCGACCTGCTGCACGGCGCCTACGAAACGATCAAGGCCCATGCCAGTGACGAGCTCAAGGCCCGCTACCTGGAGGACGTGGCCACTGGGCGCGCGCTGGCCGCCATGGCACTGACCGAGCCGCAGGCCGGCAGCGACCTTGGCCTGCTGCGCACCCGCGCCGAGCCTGCCAGCGACGGCAGATTGCGGGTCTCCGGCCAGAAGATCTTCATCTCCGGCGGGGAGCACGACCTCACCGACAACATCGTCCACCTGGTGCTGTGCCGCCTGCCCGACGCACCGCCAGGCACCAAGGGCATCTCGCTGGCGCTGGTGCCCAAGCTGCTGCCTGACGGCACGCGCAACGCCATGCATTGCGACGGCATCGAGCACAAGATGGGCATCCACGGCAGTGCCACCTGCGCCATTCGCTACGAG
>JBIKMY010000283.1:0-3632 GCA_044358945.1 Rubrivivax sp. | reverse complement strand
TCACCCCGCCCGTGGGCTTCAACCTGTTCGTGCTGCAGGGCATGACCAAGCGGGAGATCAGCTGGATCGCCAAGGTCACCCTGCCCTTCTTCTTCTTGATGATCGCTGCGGTGGGCTTGATCTATTGGATCCCGGAAATCGTCACCTTCCTGCCGCAGCAGATGCGGCGGTGAACACCCGCGATCTTGGTCGTGACCGTGCCCGATGTTTCTTCGGCGCCGCGGCCCCGCGGGGCTAACATCGACACCGTGTCTACGATCGCCTCCACACCCCACCGCCCGGCCGCCTGGCCCGACATCCCGCAGCAGGGTTATCCCGGCGACATACCGTGGGGCGTCAACGAAGCCTGCGAACTGGTGGGGCCGACGGGGGGGGCGACGCGGGTGCGTCTGGTGGATTTCAACCTGCAGGCGCACAGCATCAGCCTGCAGACCCCGCAGGGCCGTAATGCCGTGGGAGTGCGCTTCGAGCAGTTCCAGCGCCTGGATCTGCTGGAGCCGGTGCGCCCGCTGCCCGCATCGGAGGAGGCCCGGAAGTGCCTTCCCGAGTTGTACTGCGTCACCTACAAGTCCGGACGCCGGTCCTTCGGCCTGACCCTGGGTCGCGTCGATCAGGACCCGGGCGTGTTCCTGTTCGAACCCATCGACGAACAGGCCGCTGTGCGCCGGGTCTTCATTCCGCGCGAGGCCATCGCTGCGATCGAGACGGGGCCGCAGGTGCAGGCCCTGATGCTGCAGCCCTCGGAAGGGGCAGTTTCGGAGCCCGCGCAAGCTCCATCGAACCCGGGCCCCGGCAGCGGCGAAGCCGGGCTGACCGAGGCGCTGGAGGACACCAAGGATCTTCTGCAGGAGCGGCCAGCCACCACCCCGGAGGAGCTGGAAGCCGGGATCGCGCGCCAGGCCCGCACGCCCATCATTCCCTTGGGTGAGGCCTTGGTGGCCATGGGGCAGATCAGTGACGATCAACTGACGGCCGCCATCGACAAGCAGCGGTCCAACCGCGGAGTGCCGCTGGGGGAACTCCTGGTGCGCGAAGGCTGGGTCACGAGACAGGGCCTGCAGGCGGCCTTGGTCAGGAAGATGGGCTACCCCGTCGCGGATCTGACCAGGTTCCCGGCCGAGCCTGCGGCCCTGGCCAGGATCGGCAAGTCGCTCGCCACCCGGCTGCGCGTCATGCCCTTGATGATGCGCCAAGACCGGCTGGTCGTGGCGATGGAGGACCCGTCCAGGGCCCGAGCCCTGGACGAGGTGGAGTTCGCCGCCGGCGGCAAGGTGATCCCCGTGCTGGCAATGGCTGGCACCTTGAGCGATGGCCTGGAGCGAGGCTACCAGAGCCTGGGTGGCCTGGCCCTGCAGTCCCGTGCAGGAGTCGACAAGCCACGCGCCGACGGCGAATCCGCCGGCTCCGGAGAGCTGCTGGCCTCCCTCGAACAGAGCTCGGGTGATGAAGCCAGCAACGAACTGGGCGCCATCGAGCAGTCGGACAACTCGCTGGTGCGCCTCATCAACTCGATGATCATGGAGGCCCAGTCGCAGGGCGTGTCGGACATCCACATCGAGAGCCTGCCCGGCACACAGAAGGTGCAGATCCGGTTCCGCCGGGACGGGGTGCTCAAGCCCTACATGCAGTTACCGCACACCTTCCGCAGCGCACTGCTGGCGCGCATCAAGGTGATGTGCGATCTAGACATTTCCGAGCGCCGCAAGCCGCAGGACGGCAAGATTGCGATGAGCCGCTTCGCCAACGGCAGCCGGCTGGAATTGCGGGTGGCGACGATCCCCACGGCAAACGGCCTGGAAGACGCCGTGCTGCGGCTGCTGTCTGCCTCCAAGCTCATTCCACTGGACGAACTCGGCATGTCGCCGGACAACCTGGCCAAGATGCAGCAGGTGATGCACCGTCCGCACGGCATGTTCCTGTGCGTGGGGCCCACGGGTTCGGGCAAGACCACCACGCTGCACTCGGCCCTCGGCCTGATCAACGTGCCCGAGCGCAAGATCTGGACGGCCGAAGACCCCATCGAAATCACGCAGCCCGGCCTGCGCCAGGTGCAGGTCAACCCCAAGATCGGCTGGACCTTTGACAAGGCGCTGCGTTCGTTTCTGCGCGCCGACCCGGACGTCATCATGGTGGGTGAGATCCGCGACCAGGAAACCGCTCAGGTGGCGATCGAGTCCTCGCTGACGGGTCACCTGGTGCTGTCCACCTTGCACACCAACAGCGCGCCCGAGACCGTGACGCGGCTGCTGGACATGGAGATGGACCCCTTCAACTTCGGAGACTCACTGCTGGGCGTGATGGCGCAACGCCTGGTACGGCGGCGGTGCCCGCACTGCAGAACGGCGCGTCCGGCCACGCAGCTAGAGGTCGAAGAATGGGCGGGGGACTACCTGAACGCCTTCGGCGAGGCCCGCAACAGGCCGGCGGCGGCCACCTTGGTCAGCCAGTGGATCCAGAGGTTCGGGCACGACCGGACGAATCTCTCGGCCCGCGATGCGTCAGACCAGGGTGTGCTGGTGCATTACGAAAGCCCGGGCTGCCACAAGTGCGGTCAAACAGGGTTCCGAGGCCGCGCGGCCTTGCATGAACTGATGATGACCACGCGCGAGCTGCGGCTGATGATCCAGACCGGCAGCCGCACGGACGACCTTCAGAAAGCCGCCCTGGAATCGGGCATGCGCACCCTGCGTCAAGACGGCATCGAAAAGGTGCTGGCCGGGGTGACGTCCATTCAGGAAGTGCGCGCCACCACCAACAGCTGACGACATGAAACGGCCGGGGCTGTTGAGGCCCCTGGGGAGACTTCAGCGGGCGCTGGCGGCTTGCACCGCGCGGGCGGCCAGTACCGGGATCATGGCGGCGCGGTAAGCGGCACTGGCATGCAGGTCACTGAGCAAGCCCTGCGCCGACACGGTGCAGGCCTTCGCAGCCCCAGCTTCAAAGCGCTGCTCGAGCGCGGCCTCTATCTCGGCCACCCTGAAGACAAAGTCCTTCGCGCCCGTGACAGCTACGCGCACGCCTTGATCTCCCTGTGCCAGGAACACGCCCACCAGAGCGAAACGTGAGGCCGGCTGCTTGAATTTGAAGTAGGCCGCGCGCGTGGGCAAGGGAAAGGTCACCGCCGTGATGAGCTCACCTGCCTCCAGGGCCGTGCCGTACAAGCCGGTGAAGAAGGCGTCCGCCGAGATAGAACGCGAGGAGGTGTGGACCGTGGCTCCCAGGCCGAGGACGGCCGCCGGATAGCACGCGGCAGGATCGGCATTGGCCAGCGATCCGCCCAGCGTGCCCATGGAACGCACCATCGGGTCGCCGATGCCTGCAGCCAGGTCGGCCAGTGCGGGCAGGTGCTGACGCACCAGAGGCGACCGCGCCACCTCGGCGTGGCGCACCATCGCGCCAATGGTCAGTCCGTTCTGGTCACAGGAAATGGCGTCAAGACCGGGCACCGCCCGCAGATCGACCAGCCGTTCCGAAACCGACATCCTAAGCTTCATGGCCTGCACCAGGCTCTGCCCGCCGGCCAGGTAGCGGCTGTCGCCTTGACAGGCGGACAGGGCCTCGCCCTGCGTTTGGGGAAGGTGGTATTCGAAGGGATACATGGGGGTGCTCAAGGGTGGCCAGAACGCGATCAA
>JBIKMY010000282.1:0-3636 GCA_044358945.1 Rubrivivax sp. | reverse complement strand
CCGGAGCGGCCGGGCGCGCTCAAGCGCTTCTTGTCGTCCATGCACCCCAGTTGGAACATCAGCCTGTTCCACTACCGGCACCAGGGCGCAGACTACGGGCGCATCCTGGTGGGCATCCAGGTGCCAGGGGAAGATTCGGCCGCGTTCAACGAGTTCCTGCAGACGCTGGCCTACCCCTTCGTGGAAGAGACGCACAACCCCGTGTACCGGCTGTTCCTGCGCTGAGCGCGGGCGCCGCTCTCAAAGCCCAACGCTCAAGCCAACCAGCGACGCTGGGCCGCCAGATGCTGGCAGGCCCGCAGCGTGGTGGCGCGCTCCTTCACCAGGAACGGCCACAACCGCAGCAGCAACTCCGCCGTGGCCAGGGCGTCGGCCGCGGCCTCGTGGCGGGCGGCGCAGGGGATGCCGAAGGCCTGCAGCCAGTCGTCCAGCGGACGGCGCGGCGCGCCGGGCTGGCTGAGGGCGGCCAGCGGTTCCAGGTCCAGCCAGTCCCAGGCGGGCACGCGCCCGAGGTGCAGGCCGCAGGCGCGCTCGATCAGCACGCGGTCGAAGTGGACGTGAAAGCCCACGCAGGGGGCGCTGGCCACCCAGGACTCGAAAGCCGCCAGCGCCTGCGCTGGCGGCAGGCCGCGGGACTGCGCCCCCACGCCCAGGCCGTGCACCAGGATGTTGGCCTTGTCCACCGGTGCGCCGGTGGGGCCGGCATCGGGCTGTCCCAGCAGCACCTCGAAACTGTCCGCGCAGGCGATGCGGGGACGGTCGGCCGCCACCTCCACGGCCACGGCCGCAATGGCCAACAGGCGGTCCTGCGCGGGATCCAGCCCGCTGGACTCCACGTCCAACACGACCCAGCGCTGCGCTGCCCCGGTGCCCGAGCCGCCGCCTGAACCACGGCGCCAGCGTTGCCACCAGGAGGCCGCGGCCGCGCTCACACCCGAACCCAGTCCAGTTCCACCCGCTGCTGCAGGCTGCGGGCCACCCGCAAGGCGTCGCGCAGCAGTCGGCGGTCCAGGTCGTTGAGGGTGTCCACGTCGAGGAGGTTCGGGTGGCCAGGCGCAGCGGCCGGGGCTGGCCCCGGCGCCGACCCGTCCGCAGGGCTGACCTGCGCGCGCAGGCGCAGCATCTGCAGCACCTCGAACGCAGCGGCCCAGCCCTCGCGTTCAGACACCGGCACGCCCATGGCCTGCCCCGCGCCTAGCAGGCGTTCACGCGTGCCCACCGCCTCCAGCCCGTGGGCCAGGGCCAGACAGCGTGCGGCGTCGACGAACACGGCGGTGCCGTGCAGCTTCAGGTCGATGCAGCGCCGCCCGGCGTCCAGCTCGGTGTCCAGCCCGCCGTGCCAGTTCAGCGCCGGGCGGAAGTTCAGCGAGTTGGCGGCCAGATGGTGCAGGAAACGCGGGTGCTGGGCGGCCTGCTCGCGGATCAGGCGGCGCAGCGGCGCCGCCAGCGCGGCAGCGCCGGCATCCCCAGTAATGGGCCGCAAGTCGAAGAAGATGCCGGCCTTGAGCAGGTCTTCCGGCTGGCCCTGGGCCATCCAGCCGCTGAAGGCGGCGGCCCAGGCCGAGACGGTTTGTGTGCAGGCGGGCTCGCCGGCCATGATGCCGCCCCGGCACAGCGGAAAGCCGCAGGCCTCCAGGGCCTGGTTGACCTCGCGCGCCATGGCCAGCCAGCGTTCGCGCTCGGCCGACCCAACCTCGTCGTCCAGCACCAGGCCGTTGTCCTGGTCGGTGGCGATGGTCTGCTCGGCGCGCCCTTCGGAGCCGAAGGCCACCCAACAGGCGCGCGCCGCCTCCAGCCCATGCTGCACCGTCTTCAGCGCCACCACGCGCTCGACCAGGGCGTCGTTGAGGTGGCTCACCAGATCCGTCAGGGTGCGGGCCGCCACCCCTTGCGCCAGCAGTTGACGCGCCAGCGCCGGAATCTCCGGGGCCAGCGCCTGCAAGGCGGCCAGATCGGGCGCGCTGCGCAGCGCTGCTCCCAGCTGGCGCAGCGAGCGCCGCTGCAGCGCGAACAGATCACGCTCCGACACCAGGCTGACCACGCGCCCACCCTCGGTAAGCGGCACATGCCGGATGCCGTGGCGCGACATCAGCAGCGCGGCTTGCTGCAGCGGCTGCCCGATGTCCAGGGTGTGCACCGGCGCGCTCATGACGGCGGCAAAGGGGGTGCGCCGCGCGTCCAGCGGCGGATCGGCCAGGGCCACGCGGGGCAGCAGGTCGTGCCGCGTGAGGATGCCCAGCGCCACACCCTGCGCATCCAGCGCCAGCACCGAGCCGACGCTGTGCGCGTTCATCAGGCTCAGGGCCTCGTGCAGGGTGGCGTCGGGCGGCACCGCCACGGGCGAGCGCCGCCCCAGCGTCGACAAGGGCTGCTCGAAGGACTGCTGCGCCAGCGCCTGCGCCCCTTGCGCCCCCGACGCGCCCCCTGGCAGCGAGGACTGGAGCGAGGCCTGCAGCGCGGCCTGCGACAGGGCCAGCAGGTGCTGAAGCCGCCCCTGGACGAAATCGGCCAGCACCGGATCGGTGCGGACCAGGCGCACAAAGGTCGGCGCATCGAAGTGCAGGCAGAAGACATCATCCTGCGCGCGGTAGACCGAGGTGACGGCCCGCTGCGCCAGCGCCGCGCCGATGGGGAACATCTCGCCCGCCTCGACCTGGAAGCCGGCACCCCCCTGAGCCCCGGCACGCGTGCCTCCCTGCACCACCCCGCGCCGGACCCACCAGACGCCAGCGACCACGCCGCGTTCAGGGGCGCAGATCACCTCGCCGGGGGCGAAATAGCTCTGCTGTGCCACGGCCAGCAAGGCCTGGATGGAGGACGGCGCCATGTGCTTGAACGGCGCGTGCACCTGCAGTTCTGCAGCGAGGTGGCCCATGAGCGCCGGCGAGGGGTTCATGGCCAAGGGCCGGTTCAGCGGTTGACAGGCCCGGGGCGGCGCAGGGCGCTGGGAGGTCCGCTGACGTCAGGCGGCTGGGGCGGCGAGGGCGACGCGGCACCGCCCGGCACGACGGCCGCGTTCGGTGCCGGAAGGGGGGTTGGCTGGGCGCCCGGCCGGCCCGTGGCCGCCGCTGGCGGCGGGGCGAGCTGAAGCGACACCTCCGGGGCACCACCGCGCGGGCCGATCTCCACGCCCCGGGCCACCACCTTCTGCAACACGCTGGACCCGTCCACCACATGGCCCACGCGGTAGGTGCGCGGCGGCTTGCCATCCACCGCAATCGTGGCCCATCCAGTCTGACCGGAAGCGATGACGCCCACCAACTGGAACCGGGCCTGCTCATCCGTTGGGGCGGGCTTGTCCTGGGCCGCCGCAAGCAGCGCCGGGTCGGCGCCCAGCACCCGGCCCAGATCAGCCCGCAACACGGCGGCCACCGGCGCGGCTTGCGCGTGCGGCGGAGCCTCTGGGGGCGTTCCGAACAGGTGCAAGGCCCAGAAGACCGCGGTGCCGGCCACTGCTGCCCAGATGAGGAAAGCCGAGGTTTTCGCCAGCATCGAAGAATTATGATGGATCGATCCCTCAGAAGTTACCGCCATGAACCGCCCCTTCAAGCGCCTGCACCACCACCTCTTGACCAGGCTCACTGGCTTTGAAGACGGAGCGCGCCTGCCTGCGCTGAGGGCACGGAGCGTGCAGCG
>JBIKMY010000018.1:0-13843 GCA_044358945.1 Rubrivivax sp. | reverse complement strand
AGTCAGATCGTCAAGCAGCTGGAGGATCGAGGCTGGATCGAATCCATTGGCTACCGCGAGTCACCAGGCCGTCCCGCGCTCTACGGCACCACACGCCAGTTCCTAGACGATCTGGGTCTGTCCAACCTGGACCAGTTGCCTGAAGTGGGCGGCAGTACCAGCGCGGGTGAAGCCGCCGCTGTGCTGGCGCCGATGGCAGCGGACCCGGATGGGCCGGCGCAGGCTCTCCTGGACGATCTTCCCATCTTTCGGGCGGCCATCTCTCCCCAGCAGGACGCAACCGAAGGCGCCGTTAGCGCCCCGACCGACACCAAGGCCTCCGACACGTTGGAGTCTCCCAAGTCCCAGCCCAGCAAGGCAGCAACCCATGAACCCGACGGATCCCGAAACGACTGACAACGCCAATCGACGCCGCACCCGGGCAGACGCGCCGGCCAAGGCAGCCCAGGAAGGCGCCGCCTTCGAGTCTGGGTCTGCCGTGGCTGCATCCGCTGGCGCAGGTGAATCGGGGGCGGGCGGTGAACCCCCTGGGCAAGGCCATGAGTCCGGTGCCCTGAGAGACCCCAGGCGTCGCAAGCGCAGCCGGCGACGCGGGCGCCGAGGTGACCGCGCGGATGCCGCAGGCGCCGACGCCGCCGCTTCCAACGAAGGCGATGGCAGTGTTGACGGCGATGACGACGCCGTTTCAGTCGACCTCGCGCCTGACAGGTTGGAGCCGAAGTCCGTGCTGGAGAAGACCGACCCCGCAGAGCTCTTTGGCGCGGTGATCTCGGGGGCATTCGATGACGACACGCCGATCGAGGAGGTGGCGCCTGCCGGCGATAGGGTGGGCGGGGATGGGGCCGCCGGCTCGACCGAGTCGTCCCCGGTCGCCGCCCCCGCGCGCCAGGAACGCCCACGCAGGGTGTTGGCGCCTGAGGCGGACGCGCCCAAGCTTCACAAGGTGCTAGCCCAGTCTGGCGTAGGCTCCCGTCGCGATCTCGAGCAGATGATCGTCGAAGGTCGGGTGACCGTGAATGCGCAGCCAGCCCACATCGGCCAGAGGATCTCCTTTGGCGACAAGATCGCCATCGACGGCAAGCCGGTGAAGGTGCGGATTGCGCCTCCGCCGCCTCGGGTCATCGCGTATCACAAGCCGGCCGGCGAGGTGGTTACCCATGACGACCCCCAGCAACGGCCCACCGTCTTCAGGCGCTTGCCTCGCCTGCCTCAGGGCAAGTGGCAGTCGGTGGGGCGTCTTGATATCAACACCGAGGGGCTGCTGCTCTTCACCAACTCCGGCGACCTTGCGAACCGGCTCATGCACCCCCGATTCGGCGTGGAACGCGAATACGCTGTGCGCATTCTGGGAACCTTGTCGGAAGAAGGTCGCGCCAAGTTGCTGGAGGGCGTGGAGATTGATGGTCAGTCGGCGGCCTTCAAGAGCATCGAGGATGGTGGCGGTGACGGTGCCAACCGCTGGGTGCGTGTGGTGATCACCGAGGGCCGCAACCGAGAGGTGCGCAAGCTGTTCGATGCGGTAGGCCATGCCGTCAGTCGGCTGATCCGAATCCGCTACGGCAGCGTGGTGCTGCCCAAGGGCTTACGCCGTGGCGTCTGGGTCGACCTGCCTGCCGAGGACATCAAAGCGCTGCGGTTCATGACCTCTGGCGGCGCGCAGGGGCCTGGCTCAGGCGGCCCAAGGCCCGCGCAGGGCAGCGGGCCTGCGGCAGGCCCGCAGGCCCGCAAGAGCAATCGGCGCGGCCGCACGCGTGGCGCGGGACCGGCGGACTTCGCTCCCGGCATGCGCGGCGCCCCGGACATCGACTCGGGCGAACCTGAGAATTTCGGGCCAATCCCCAACCCCTTGCAGCAGACTTATGACAAGCGGGCCATTCAGCAAGCCCGGCGTGTGCGCGACATCGACGAAAACGGGCCGATCCCGAACCCGCTGCAGCAGACCTATGACCGCCGCGCCCTCCAGGCGGAAGCGCGTCCCAAGCGCGAACTTGACGAGGATGGCCCCATCCCCAACCCCCTGCAGCAGACCTACGACAAGCGCTTTGCGAAGCCCGCGAAGGCCCATGCGGGAGCGGGTGGTGGCGGAGGGGGAGGAGGAGGAGGCGCAGGTGGCGGTCGGGCGCGCAAGAAGCCAGTGGGTGGCAAGAGCCAGGCGGCAGGTGGGCAACCCGATCCCATGCGCACTTCAATGGGCTACATCGGCGCAGATGCTTTTCACCAGAAAGGCAAGTCCGGTCGGTCCGGCAAGGGCGGCCGGCGGCGGTGATGCACGGGTGGCAGGGCCTGTCCCCCCAGGCGCATGGACACCCCCAGAAACGCCCGTGGTACAGCCCAACGGGCTACACTGAGCGGTTTTCCCAAGTTTTGGTTTCAGGAGTTTTGGAATGGCTATCGAACGTACCTTGTCGATCATCAAACCCGACGCAGTGGCGAAGAACGTGATCGGTCAGATCTACGCCCGTTTCGAGGGTGCGGGGCTGAAAGTCGTCGCAGCCAAGATGGTGCATCTGTCTCGTGGCGAGGCCGAGGCCTTCTACTCTGTGCACAAGGCGCGGCCCTTCTTCAACGATCTGGTCAGTTTCATGATTTCCGGCCCGGTCATGATCCAGGCGCTGGAAGGCGAGGGCGCCATCGCGCGCAATCGTGAACTGATGGGCGCCACGGACCCCAAGAAGGCTGAGAAGGGCACCATCCGGGCCGACTTCGCAGACAGCATCGACGCTAACGCGGTGCACGGTTCCGACGCGCCGGAGACGGCTGCTGCAGAGGTGGCCTTCTTCTTCCCCGGCATGAACGTCTACAGCCGTTGAGCATGGCCTGCCGGTACGGTGCCGGCAGGGCAAGGTCAAACGCAGCGTCAGGACCCGAAGCGTTGTGAACCTTCTCGATCTCGATCACCAGGCGCTCATCGCCCATGTGGAGACCTTGGGCGAGAAGCGCTTCCGCGCGACCCAGCTGTTTCGTTGGATTCACCGGCGTGGAGAGTCCGATTTCGGCCGCATGACCGATTTGGCCAAGGACTTTCGAGACAAACTCAGCGGCGCGCATGTCGTATCGGCGCTGCCTGTGCTGTCTGAGCATCGGTCTGCGGACGGCACGGTCAAGTGGCTGTTCGACGTGGGGGATGGCAACGCCGTCGAGACCGTGTTCATCCCCGAGGCGGACCGGGGCACCTTGTGCGTTTCTTCCCAGGCCGGCTGCGCCGTGGGGTGCCGCTTTTGTTCCACAGGCCACCAGGGCTTCAGCCGCAACCTGCGCACCAGCGAGATCCTGGCGCAGGTGTGGCACGCCGAGCACGTGCTGCGCGCCCGTCTGGGCTTGTCCGAGAGCCAGAGAGCGGTGGACAACGTGGTGATGATGGGCATGGGCGAGCCCTTGCAGAACTATGCGGCGCTGGTGCCCGCGCTGCGGGTGATGCTGGATGATCATGCCTATGGCTTGTCACGTCGCAGGGTCACGGTGTCCACCTCCGGCGTGGTGCCGATGATGGATCGGCTGGGCCAGGACTGTCCAGTCGCGTTGGCGGTGTCGCTGCACGCCCCGGACAACGACTTGCGCGACGATCTCGTGCCCTTGAACCGCAAGTACCCGCTGCGCGACTTGATGGGTGCATGCGCCCGGTATCTGGAGGTGGCCCCGCGCGACTTCATCACCTTTGAATACTGCATGCTTGACGGCGTCAATGATTCCGACGCGCATGCCGCAGGGTTGGTGGATCTGGTGTCCGGCCGCTCCCAGGCGTCCGGCGGCACCAGCGTGTCGTGCAAGTTCAATCTCATTCCGTTCAACCCTTTTCCTGCCTCGGGCCTGCGGCGATCCAGCCCCGAGCGGGTGTCCTCCTTTGCCGCGTTGCTGCAGGAAGCGGGCTACGTCACCACGGTACGCAAGACGCGCGGTGATGACATCGACGCGGCTTGCGGACAACTCGCGGGCGAGGTACTGGACCGCACCGACGTGCGCAGCCGCCAGGCCGGACGCGTCATTGCAATCCAGCCGGACCGGGTGGAGACATGATCGCCGTGGCGCCCTTCGGCAGGCCGGCATTCCGGGCCCGGGCGGGCGTGCTGGTCGCGATGCTGGTGGCCGCTCTGGGCGCCCTGAGCGGCTGCGCTTCGACGCCAGGGCAGGGGCCGCTTGAAGATCTCAAGACGTCGTCGGATCAGACAGATGCCGACAAGCGCGCCCGGGTGCGCATGGAACTGGCGGCGGGCTACTTCTCCCGAGGCCAGGCCACCACGGCGCTGGACGAGGTCAAGCTGGCGCTTGCGGCGCGCCCGGACCTGCCCGAAGCATTCAATCTCAGGGGCCTGATCTACGCATCGATGGGCGAGCCTCGACTGGCGGAAGAAAGCTTCCGGCGCGCATTGCAGTTGGCTCCCCGGGATGCCGACGTGATGAACAACTACGCGTGGTTTCTCTGCCAGGCAGGCCGACTGGCCGAGTCGGACGTCTTGTTCCGGCAGGCCTTGGCGCAGCCACAGTACCGCGACACGGTCAGGACGCTGATGGCGCAAGGCATCTGTCTGGCCCGTGCGCAGCGCTGGCCGGAGGCCGAGGCCGCGTTGAGCCGGGCCTACGAGCTGGATCCGGGCAACCCGGTGAGTGGCTTTCATTTGAGCGACTTCCTGTTCCGCAAGGGGGAGTACGAGCGTGCCCGTTTCTACATTCGGCGCGTCAATCAGCGCGGGGAGTTCGCCTCGCCGCAGTCCCTCTGGCTGGCTGTTCGGGTGGAAAGACGCCTGGGCGACGTCGCGGCCATGCGCTTGTGGGGCCAGCAGCTCAAGGAGCGGTTTCCCCAGTCGTCAGAGACCTTGATGTACGAGAGGGGGCGTTTGGATGAGTGACTCGAACGCCGACTTGACCGTTCCTGTAAAGTCGGCCGGCGCACTGCTGCGGGCTGCGCGAGAGCGCAGCGGCATCCACATCGGCTTGTTGTCCACGACGCTGAAGGTGCCTGTTCGCAAACTGGAGCTGCTGGAGAGCGACCGCTTCGAAGAACTGCACGATGCGACGTTCGTCCGCGCGTTGGCCCTTTCCGTGTGCCGAGTGTTGAAGTGCGACCCCGTGCCCGTTCTGGAGGCGTTGCCCCGCCTGGAAGCGGTCACTGCGGCCCTGGAGCAGGTCAGCCACGGCGTCAACGAGCCCTTTCCCCGACGTGGCGGTGCCGCCGTGGCATTGCGTTCGCCCGCGGCTCGCCGAGCATGGTGGTGGGTGCCCGTCGTGCTCTTGGTGTTGGCGGCCACCCTGTGGTGGGTGCCCGCGTCTTGGTGGCCCGGGCAAAGCATGCACGCAGGGTCGGCTGCTTCTTCGGATGCGGCCACTGGGGCGGGCGTGGCAGGTTCGCCGGCTCAGCCGTCGGCTTCCGCCGCCCCTGCGGTGCCGTCAGCTGCTGCTTCGGCCGTCACCGGGTTTGTTCAGACGGTCCATGGGGCGCCCGTGGTATCCGCCGCCAGTGCAGTGGCGGGTCTGGTCTCTGCCATCACCGTTACAGAGCCCTCGTGGGTAGAGGCCGCCGATCTGCAGGGTCGTCAGATCTGGGCCCGCACCCTGACGCCCGGTGAGGTGGTGGCGCTTGAGGCTGGAGCAGGACTCAGGTTGACGATTGGCAACGCTGCAGCCACCCAGGTGCGCTGGCGCGGTCGGGAGGTCGACTTGTCTGGGACCACCCGGGACAATGTGGCCCGTTTGGAGTTGAAGTAGGCGTCGGGAGTTCAGACCATGAGCGATGCATTCGAACCCGTGTTCATCGAGCCGGCCAGCCCGGCGCACCGCCGCTCTCGGCAGGCGCGCGTACGGTGGGGGTCTCGCCTCGTCACGGTGGGGGGAGACGCTCCGGTGCGGGTGCAGTCCATGACCAACACCGACACGGTCGACGTGATCGAGACCGCCATCCAGGTCAAGGAATTGGCGCAGGCCGGCTCCGAGATGGTCCGCATCACCGTCAACACGCCCGAGGCGGCCCAGGCTGTGCCGCACATCCGGGACCAGCTGGACCGCATGGGCATTGATGTGCCTTTGGTGGGCGACTTCCACTACAACGGCCATACCCTGCTGAGTCAGTTCCCCGATTGCGCTGCAGCCTTGAGCAAGTACCGCATCAATCCGGGCAACGTCGGAAAGGGCCGCAAGCGGGATGCGCAGTTCGCCCAGATGATCGAGGCCGCGATGCGGTACGACAAGGTGGTGCGGATCGGCGTGAACTGGGGCAGCCTGGACCAAGAACTGCTGGCTTCGATGATGGATGAGAACGCCCTTCGCGCCAAGCCTTGGAATGCCCAGCAGGTGATGTACCAGGCCCTGGTCCAGTCGGCCCTGCAGTCTGCGGCGGAGGCGCGCTCGCTCGGCATGGATCCTGATCAGATCATCATCAGTTGCAAGGTCAGCGGGGTGCAGGACCTGATCTCCGTCTACCGCGCGCTGGCCTCCCGGTGCGATCACGCTCTCCATCTGGGCTTGACCGAGGCCGGCATGGCCACCAAGGGCACCGTCGCCTCCAGCACGGCCCTGGGTGTGCTGCTGCAGGAGGGCATTGGCGACACCATCCGGGTCAGCCTGACACCGCAGCCGGGAGAGGCGCGGACGCAGGAAGTGGTGGTGGCCCTGGAGATTCTTCAATCGCTGGGGCTGCGAACCTTCAATCCCAGCGTGACCGCCTGCCCGGGCTGCGGCCGCACCACCAGCACCACCTTCCAGGAACTGGCCAAGCAGATCGACGACCACCTGCGTCGCATGATGCCGGTCTGGAAGTCGCGATATCCCGGTGTAGAGACCCTGCGCGTGGCCGTGATGGGCTGCATCGTGAACGGTCCCGGTGAGAGCAAACATGCCGACATCGGCATCAGTCTGCCGGGCACCGGCGAAGCGCCCGCAGCGCCCGTGTTCATCGATGGCGAAAAGGCGTTGACCCTGCGCGGTGAGGGCATCGCCCAGGAGTTTCACCAGATCGTGGAGTCCTACATCGAACGCCGGTTCGGGGCTGCCGCCACCACAGCGGATTGACTTGGGCGCGCGACAGCGCCGCATGCCACCGTATTCCCTCTGACCCTTGCCGCAGCGTCCGCGGACGCCGGAATTCCCATGGCCGACAAGATTGTTGCCGTCAAAGGCATGAATGACATCCTCCCCGGCAGTGTGCCGCGCCGGGACAAACTGCCGGACTCGGAGATCTGGCGGTGGTTCGAGCGCACCGTAGATCAGGTGATGTCCAGCTACGGCTACCAGCATCTGCTCACCCCTATCGTTGAACCCACGCCGCTGTTCGTGCGCGGCATTGGTGAGGCCACCGATATCGTCGAGAAGGAGATGTATTCCTGGAGCGACGCCATGAACGGCGACGCGCTGACCCTGCGACCGGAAATCACGGCCGGCATCGTGCGCGCCACGGTGGAGCACAACGCCCTTTACAACGGTCCGTTGCGCGTGTGGTCGATCGGGCCGGTGTTCCGGCATGAACGGCCGCAGAAGGGTCGCTACCGCCAGTTCTATCAACTCGACGTGGAAGCGCTGGGTTATGCCGGCCCCGATGTGGACGCCGAGCTCATCCTGATGGTGCGAAGCCTTTGGCAGGCGCTGGGCCTTCAGGTGGGCTCGCATGTGAGGCTGGAACTCAACAGCCTGGGACAACCCGCCGAAAGGGCGGCACACCGGGCCGCGCTTGTCGCCTATTTCACGCAGCACGTCGATCTGCTGGATGAGGATAGCCGACGCCGCCTTCACACGAATCCGCTGCGCATCCTGGACACGAAGAACCCGGCCCTTCAGGCCTTGGTCGAGGGCGCGCCCAAGCTGGCGGAACATCTGGGTGAAGGTTCACGTGCGCACCTGTCAGCAGTGTGTGCTGTGCTGGATGCCGTGGGCCTGCCTTACCGCCTCAACCCGCGTCTGGTTCGGGGCCTGGACTACTACAACCTCACCGTGTTCGAGTGGGTGACCGACCAGCTGGGTTCGCAGGGAACAGTGTGTGGCGGTGGCCGGTACGACGGCCTGTTCGAGCAGCTCGGGGGCAAGCCCACGCCGGCCATCGGCTTTGGCCTGGGCGTCGAGCGGTTGCTGCTGCTGTTGCAGGAGATCGGCGTTCCGGTGCCCGCCGCTGTGCCTGACGTCTACGCCGTGATGCCTGACGCGGCCTGCCTCCCGCAGGCCATGAGTGTGCTGGACGTGCTGC
This sequence comes from Rubrivivax sp., assembly GCA_044358945.1. GTDB lineage: Bacteria > Pseudomonadota > Gammaproteobacteria > Burkholderiales > Burkholderiaceae_C > Rubrivivax. Next base: position 5,679 of record JBIKMY010000018.1, on the reverse strand, counting down.
GTCGCGAGGGTCTGTCCGTACACATGCATGGCGGGGGCGGCAGCCTGAAGGCGCAATTTAGAAAGGCCGACGCCAGCGGTGCGCGTCACGCCCTGGTGTTCGGGGCTGACGAAGTGGCTGCAGGGCAGGTCTCGATCAAGCCGCTGCGGGGAGCCGCTGGCCCCCAATACACCCGGCCCATGGATGCTGTTGCTCTGTGGGTGCATGAGTTGCGCACCGCATAATCCTGTCCCTTTTCCCGCTTCTTCCCATGGCCACACCTCTCGACCTGCAAGAGCAGGAGCAGCTCGATTCGATCAAGGCGTTCTGGAAACAGTACGGCAACCTCATCACCTGGACGCTGGTGTTGGCGCTCAGCGCCTTTGCGGCTTGGAACGGCTGGAACTGGTACCAGCGCGACCAGGGCGTCAAGGCGGGCGCGATGTTCGAGGAACTGGACCGCTCCATTCAGGCCGGTGATGTGGAGCGTTCAGCCCGCATCTTCGCGGATCTGCAGAGCCGCTACCCCAGCGCGCAGTGGACAGCGCAAGGCGGGCTGATGCTTGCACGGCTGCAAATCGACAAGGGCCAGGCCGACGCGGCGACCGCAGTGCTGTCTTGGGTGGGCGAAAAGGCCAAGGACGAGGGCTTGCGCGCAATGGCGGCACTGCGCCGGGCTGGCATCGAACTCGATGCCAAGCGCTGGGACGAAGCCTTGAAGGTGCTGGATTCTGTGAATGTGAAGGGATTTGAAGCCTTGGTGTCGGATCGGCGCGGTGACGTCCTGATGGCACAGGGCAAGCCGCAGCAGGCTACGGATGCGTTTCTGGCCGCCTGGAAAAGCTTGCCTGATACGGTGGAGTACCGCAGAGTGGTGGAAGCCAAGCTCAACAACCTGGGTGTCGCGCCGGCACCTGCAGCCTCAGGGGTCACAAAGTGAAGGTTGGGGCGGGCGGCGTCGCGGTCAGATGGCTGGCAGTACTGGTTTGTGCGGGACTGCTTTTGGCCTGTGGCAGCGACAAGCCCAAGCCCACGCCCCTGGAGCCCCTGGCGCCCAAGATCGCCGGCCGACTGGTCTGGCAGGCCAAGGTCACGGGTGTCCAGTTCCCGCTGCTGACGGCTTCGCGCGACGGCGCCTTCATCGTTGCCGGTGACGACGGCACGGTACTGTCCCTGGAAGCGGCGACGGGAACGGAACGCTGGCGTGCTCAGGTGGGCAGCGGCTTGTCGGCCGGCGTGGGCACGGACGGGCGTTTCACTTCGGTGGTGACACGCAACAACGAGGTGGTGGTGCTTGACCAGGGGCGTGTGCTCTGGCGTGCAACCTTGCCTGGGCGCGTGCTGACTGCTCCCCTAGTGGCGGGTGAGCGGGTCTTCGTGATGGGGGTGGATCGCGTCGTCCACGCCTTCGATGCGGTCGATGGCCGCAAGCTGTGGGTCATGCAGCGCCCCGGTGATGCCCTGACGCTGGGGCAGGTGGGCGTGGTGTCTGCGGTTCGTGACACCTTGGTGGTGGGCCAGGGTCCTCGCATGACAGGTGTGGACCCGGTACGCGGTACGGTGCGGTGGGAGGCCTCGATGGCCAATCCCCGTGGAACCAACGAGGTGGAACGTCTGGCAGACCTGGTGGGGCCTGCCGCCCGGGTCGGTGACGTGCTCTGTGTCCGGGCCTTCCAGGCCAGCGTGGGGTGCGTCGATGCCGTTCGTGGCACGCTTCTATGGTCGCGCAACGCGTCAGGCAGCCAGGCCGTAGGGGCGGACGACAAGGTGGTGGTGGCCGGCGACGGCTCAGACCGCCTGTCGGCTTGGCGTCAAGGCACGGGCGAATTGCTCTGGACCACCGAGAAGTTTCTCTTCCGAGGCCTGGGCGGTGTCCTGCTGGCAGGCCGCACCGCAGTGTTCGGCGATTCGCACGGGTTCGTCCACTTTCTGGACCGGGAGGACGGTCAACCGTTGTTACGTCTGCTCACAGACGGCAGCGGGATCGTGGGCGCTCCGATGGTCAGCGGTACCACTCTGCTGGTCGTGACGCGGGCGGGCGGCCTCTATGCCTTCCGTCCCCAGTGAGCCCCCCGACACTGACCATCAGCCTTCAGACCCCGGCCACGTGGCGGGCCGTCCATTCTTCGTGCTGAGGCTTCATCCTTGAAACCGGTCATCGCCATCGTGGGTCGGCCCAATGTGGGCAAGAGCACCCTGTTCAATCGCTTGACGAAGAGCAGGGATGCCATCGTGGCGGATTTCGCCGGGCTGACCCGAGACCGTCACTACGGCGATGCCCGCTTGGGTTCCCGAGAATTCATCGTGATCGATACCGGTGGATTCGAGCCTGACTCCTCCACCGGCATCGTGCGCGAAATGGCCCGGCAGACCCGGCAGGCCGTGGCCGAGGCCGATGTGGTGATCTTCGTCGTGGACCTCCGGGCAGGCCTGTCGGCTCAGGACCACGACATTGCAGGCTACCTGCGGAGCCAGCGCAAGAAAGTGCTGCTGGCTGCCAACAAGGCCGAGGGCATGCGCGAGTCGCCGCTGCTTGCGGAGTTCTTCGAGCTGGGCATGGGGGAGCCCGTGCCCATTTCCTCGGCCCATGGGCAGGGCATCCGCAGTCTGGTCGAAATCGCGCTGGAAGGGTTCGATTTCGGCGAGGACCTGTCCCCCGAAGAAGCGGGCGAAGAACAGGAGCGCCCGATCCGACTGGCGGTGGCTGGGCGCCCGAATGTGGGCAAGTCAACGCTGATCAACACCTGGCTGGGCGAGGAGCGCCTGGTGGCCTTCGACATGCCGGGCACGACGCGGGACGCGATCTCCGTGCCCTTCGAGCGTGACGGGCAGCAGTTTGAGCTGATCGACACCGCCGGGCTTCGCCGCAAGGGCAAGGTGTTCGAGGCGATCGAGAAGTTCTCGGTGGTCAAGACCCTGCAGGCGATTGCGGACGCCAACGTCGTGCTGCTGCTGCTGGACGCGACGCAAGGTGTCTCGGAGCAGGATTCGCACATCGCGGGCTACATCCTGGAGTCGGGCCGGGCAGTGGTGATCGCGGTCAACAAGTGGGACGCCATCGACAGCTACCAGCGGGAGATGCTGCTGCGCTCCATCGAGCAGCGCCTGGCCTTTCTCAGATTCGCCCCCGTGCTGCACATCTCGGCGCTCAAGCGTCAGGGGCTGGCCCCGGTCTGGAAGGCGATTGTCCAGGCCCACCAATCGGCCACCTGCAAGATGTCCACGCCGGCCCTGAACCGGGTGCTCCAGGAGGCGGTGGCCCACCAGCAGCCGCCCCGAGCGGGGCGGTTCCGTCCGAAGTTGCGCTACGCCCATCAAGGCGGCATGAACCCGCCCGTGGTCGTGGTGCACGGCAACTCGCTGGAGGCGGTGCCGGAGGCCTACAAGCGTTACCTAGAAGGGCGATTTCGGGACCACTTCAAGCTCATCGGAACGCCCATGCGCATCCAGATGCGGTCTGCGGACAACCCTTTCGACAAGTCGACCTGAGCATCTTCAACGCTTGGCCTGCGGTACCTCCCTTGCAGCCGTGAGGGACAACCCCATGTGATAAGGTGCCATCTCTTCCATCACGGAGCATATCGTGAGCAACAAAGGTCAGCTTCTCCAAGATCCGTTCCTCAATCTTTTGCGCAAGGAACACATCCCGGTCTCCATCTACTTGGTCAACGGCATCAAGTTGCAGGGTCAGATCGAATCCTTTGACCAGTACGTCGTTTTGCTGCGCAACACGGTCACGCAGATGGTCTACAAGCACGCCATCTCTACGGTCGTGCCCGGCAGGGCGGTGAATTTCCATGCCAATGAGGCGGAGTCCGTCTGAGGCCCGCGTCCGGCCCGAACCGGTCTGCTTCGGATCCTCCCCAAACCTTGAAGACCCAGCCTGATTCGTCAGCGGTCGGCCGCGGCCATGAACCGCGCGCCGTGCTTGTGGGCGTTGATTTCGGACAGGGTGCCTGGTTCGATGCCGACCTTGAGGAGTTGGCCCTGCTGGCCAGCTCCGCGGGTGACGAGCCCGTGGCGCGCATCACGGCCCGTCGCAAGGCACCCGATGCGGCGCTGTTCGTCGGCTCCGGCAAGGCGGAGGAAATCAAGGCCCTGGTGACCGGAGCGTCTGCACACGGCGTCATCTTTGACCAGGCCTTGAGCCCCGTGCAGCAGCGTAACCTTGAGCAGTTTCTTGGTGTGCCGGTGTCTGACCGCACCGCGCTGATTCTGGACATCTTCGCCGACCGGGCCCAGAGTCACGAGGGTAAACTTCAGGTGGAATTGGCACGCCTGCAGTACCTGTCCACCCGGCTGGTGCGCCGGTGGTCGCATCTGGAGCGCCAGCGCGGCGGTATCGGTACGCGGGGTGGTCCGGGCGAGACCCAGATTGAGCTCGATCGGCGCATGATTTCGGAGCGGATCAAGAGCGTCAAGGCGCGCCTGGAAAAGGTCAAGAAGCAGCGTGTCACGCAGCGACGGGCGCGCCTGCGGCGCGGTACGTTTAAAGTGTCGCTGGTGGGGTATACCAACGCGGGCAAGTCAACGCTGTTCAATGCCCTGGTCAAGGCCCGCAGCTACGCGGCAGACCAGTTGTTCGCCACCCTGGACACCACCACCCGGGCCATGTGGCTGGAACAGGCCCAGACCTCCGTCTCGCTATCGGATACGGTGGGCTTCATTCGTGACCTGCCGCACAAGCTCGTGGAAGCTTTCCAGGCCACGCTTTCGGAGGCTGTAGACGCGGACCTGCTGCTCCATGTGATGGATGCTTCGAGCCCCGTCATGCAGGAGCACAAGGACGAGGTCGACCGCGTGCTGGAGGACATCGGAGCCGCGGATGTGCCGCAGATCCTGGTGTGCAACAAACTGGACCGCCTGGAGGATTCGGCGCGCCCTCGAAGCGTGGTCGACACCTTCGAGGACCGCTCTGGTCGGCAGGTGACCCGCGTCTTCGTCAGTGCCCTGGACGGGACGGGGCTGGACGCGTTGCGGGGGGTGATCGCTGACTGTGCGTCACGCCTGCAGCAAGCCCAAGCCGATGATGCGCTGGACTCCCACGGAAATACCCTTTCGTACGCTTAGAGCTACCCATGAACTCCTCACCCTCAGACCCCAGCGGCCCAGGCCTGGCAACGTCCTCGTTGCCGAACAACCGCCCGCGCCGCTTTGTCCCGGAAGCCTTGCGGCGTTGGTTTGCTGCGGCCACATCGCGATTGCGCTTGCGAGGCGGGTGGCTGATGTCCAACGGCCGACAGGATGGGCCGCCCGATCTGGACGAGCTGTGGCGCGACTTCAATCGAAAGCTCAACGGCTTGTTCCGGGGCAAGGGCCTGGGCAGTGGGCCGCAGCGGGAGCCCTCGGGCGATGGTCCCCGTCCTCCGCCCAACCTGCGCAATGCCGGTATCGGTGGTGGCCTGATTGCTGGCGTGGCTGCTTTGGTATGGCTGGGCAGCGGTTTCTTCATCGTGCAGGAAGGCCAGCAAGCCGTGGTCACTTCCTTCGGCAAGTACAGCTACACCGCAGATGCTGGTTTCCAATGGCGATTTCCGTATCCCTTCCAGGCACACGAGACGGTCAGCGTGACGCAGTTGCGGTCTGTGGACGTCGGGCGCAACACGGTGGTGCCCGCCACCGGCTTGCGTGACTCCTCCATGCTCACCGAGGACGAAAATATCGTCGACATCCGGTTCACCGTGCAATACCGGCTCAAGG
>JBIKMY010000281.1:0-3638 GCA_044358945.1 Rubrivivax sp. | reverse complement strand
CCTCATGCCCTCGGGAGATTCCCGAAGGGCCCAGACTGCATGGGGCTTTCTGGTTCACACTGCGTGAATGGGTGTGAACCGATGACTGCCAGACCGACGCCATTTCCCTTTGCGCTGGCCGCCTGGGCAGCGGCCGTGTTGATGTTGACCGGCTGCGCCTCAGCGCTGCAGGCCGGCCCCGACGCGAACGGCAGCCTTGAGCCGAATAAGGCTGCCCCACCTGGGGCGGCCGCCTCGGCCCCCGTGGCGGCCAAAGCGGCCTCGGCGCCTGCCACCGGCGCGTCTCCCGTTGCACGCCCGAATGCAGCCACCCCACCTGCGGCGCCCGGGACGCCTCAGCCCTTCGCCACCGTGACCAGGGACGCGCGGAAGACCGACGGCTTGTTCACGGTCTGGCAGAAGGACGACAAGGTCTGGCTGGAGCTCAAGCCGGAAGACTTCGACAAGCCTTTCTTCCTGTCGCCCAAGATCTCGCGCGGCATCGGCGAGAAGATGCTGTTCGGTGGCACCATGGCCAGCCGCTGGGGCGGCTATGGCCGGCCGCAGATCGTGGAGTTCCAGCGGGTGCATCAGCAGGTGCGCCTGATGGCTGTGAACAACGAGTTCGTGGCCCGAGACGGCACGCCGGAGGCGCGCGCCGTGGCGGCCGGCTTCTCGCGCAGCCTGCTGTCGAGCACGTCCGTGGCCAGCCAGCCGCACCCCGAGCGCAAGACGGTGCTGGTCGAAGCCAACGGCTTGTTCGTCAACGACATGCTGGGTCTGGGCATGAGCCTGAGCCGCGCCTATCGCCAGGGCTACGGCTTCGATGCACGGCACTCTGGCATCGACCGCGTGCGGGCCAAGCCTGATCTCGTCGTCTTCGAGGTCACCAGCCATTACGCCACATCCAGCATCAGCTCGCCCACGCCGGGCGCGCCTCCATCGCCCGGGGCGCCCGCTCCCAGCACGCCCACCGGTCTGCCGGATGTGCGCAGCATGTTCTTCGGCCTGCACTACTCGCTGGGCAAACTGCCCGAGCAGCCCATGGCGCCGCGCAAGGCCGATGCCCGTATCGGCCACTTCACCACCCAGGTACAAGACTTCACCAGCGACTTGGCGCGCACGCCCAAGCAGCGCTTTGTCAACCGCTGGCGCCTGGAGAAGAAGGATCCCACTGCGGCGCTGTCCGAGCCGGTCAAACCCATCGTCTACTGGTTGGACAAGACCATCCCGGTGGCCTACCGGGGCGCGATCTCCGACGGCATCCTGGAGTGGAACAAGGCTTTCGAGAAGATCGGTTTCAAGGATGCCATCGTCGTGCGCCAGCAGCCCGACGATGCAGACTTTGACACGCTGGACCTGGGGGTCGCCTCGGTGCGCTGGATGACGAACTCGCAGCCGAGTTTCGGCGCCATCGGGCCCAGTCACATGGACCCGCGCACGGGTGAGATCCTGGACGCAGACATCGGGTTTGAGAGTCTGTCCTCGCGAAATCTGCGCGCACTGCGCTCGCAGATCCTGGGCCACGGTGCACCAGCCGACTGGGCCGCGCTCATGCAGGCCCGTGATGCGGAGCGCGAGGCCAGCCGCGGCGCCCCGGGTGCGCTGGCAGGCCCCTTCGCCACACCGCTGCACCTGCACGGCGAGGCTTGCCAGCATGCCGACCAGGCGGCTGAGCAACTGAACTACGCCATGGACGTTCTGGAGGCGCGAGGCGATCTGGATCCGGACAGCCCCGAGGTGCAACAGTTCGTGCTGGCCTACCTCAAGGACGTGACCATGCACGAGGTCGGTCACACGCTAGGCCTGCGGCACAACTTCCGCTCTTCGCGCATCTACACCCAGCAACAGTTGTCTAACGAGGCCTTCACGCGCCAGAACAGCCTGGCCGGCTCGGTGATGGAGTACGCCCCCATCAACCTGCCCCGCCCGGGCGAGAAGGGGGGTACCAACTGGCAACTGGTACTGGGCCCCTACGACTATTGGGCCATCGAGTACGCCTACAAGCCGATCAATCCCATGCAGGAGGCCGCCGAACTGCAGCGCATTGCTGCGCGCAATGCCGAGCGTGAGCTGGCCTACGGCACCGACGAGGACAACTGGCTGGGCATCGACCCTGAAACGCTGCACTTCGACCTGGGCGACGACCCCGTAGCCTTCGCCAAGCTGCGCTTTGACATTGGCCTGGATCTGCTGGCCCGCCAGGAGACACGCGTGCTAAAGCCTGAGGTCGACTACTCGGTCCTGCGCCGTGCGATCACCTACGCCGTGCGCGACATGGGCCGGGCGGCGGGCATTCTTGTGCGCCAGATTGGCGGCGTGCGCACCCTGCGGGACCACCCCGGCACGGGCCGCGACCCGCTGCTGCCGGTGTCGGCCTCGGTGCAGCGCGCTGCGCTGGACACGCTGTCCAGGGGCGTTCTGGCCGCCGACAGCCTGAAGCTCAGCCCCGCCTTGCAGCGCAAGCTGGCACCGAGCTTCGAGGATCGTTCGGACTCCTTTGGTGAAGGCGCGCCGGTGGAGACGGACTTCTCGCTGGATGCCGTCGTCACGCAAATGCGCAAGACCTTGCTGAGCCAGCTCATGAGCGATGGCGTGGCCAACCGCTTGTTGGACAGCGTTGCCAAGATGCCGCCTGGCGAGGCCTTCAGCCTGGCCGAGCTGTATGCCCGCTTGCGCAGCGAGGTCTGGAGCGAGCTGGCGGGCGCATCGGACATCACCGCTGCCCGGCGCGAGATCCAGCGCGAGCACCTCAACCGCCTCGCCGGCCAACTGCTGCGCGCCACCTCCAGCCGAGCCGATACGCGCAGCCTCATCCGCGCCGAGGCCCTGTCGTTGCAGAAGTCTCTGCGCGCGGCGGTGGCCAGGGGCGCAGGCAGTGCGGAAACCCGTGCCCATTTGCAGGACAGCCTGGACCTCCTCACCGAGGCCCTGGCCGCCAAGATGCAGCGCGCGGGGCTCTGAGAGAGGGGTGGGCCCTCGTCAGACCAGCGGTTCCGTGCGCTCCATCAGCCACGCCAGCGCCGCACCGCTGACCAGCGGGGCCAGGCGCTCCCGCACGACCGCGTGGTAAGCGTTCAGCCAGGCCACCTCGTCTTCGCGCAGCAGTGAACGATCGATGCAGCGCGTGTCGATGGGGCACAGGGTGAGCGTCTCGAACTCCAGCATCTCGGCGAAGGTGGAGCCCTCGGGCGTCTGCGCCGGCACGTTCATCACCAGGTTCTCGATGCGCACGCCCCACTGCCCAGGGCGGTAGACCCCGGGCTCCACCGAAGTGATCATCCCCGGCTCCATGGCCATGGAAGCGTCGGGGATGGCCTTGCTGATGCTCTGTGGGCCTTCGTGCACGTTCAGGAAGTAGCCCACGCCGTGGCCCGTGCCGTGGCCGAACTCCAGACCCTCCTGCCACATCGGAGCGCGTGCCAGGGCGTCCAGCATGGGGCTGAGCGTGCCGCGCGGAAAGCGCGTGCGGCTCAGGTTCATGGTGCCCTTGAGCACCAGCGTGTAGTCGCGCTTCATGGCCGCGGTGGGGGTGCCGATGGGCCACACGCGGGTGATGTCGGTGGTACCGCCCAAGTACTGCCCGCCGGAGTCGATGAGCAGCAGGCCATCGCCCTCGATGGCGGCGAACGAGTCGGGCGATGCGCGGTAGTGCGGCA
>JBIKMY010000280.1:0-3658 GCA_044358945.1 Rubrivivax sp. | reverse complement strand
GACGGGCTGGAGCTGCACCTGCTGGCCGCCAAGGGCAGCCTGTCGCATGGCGGGGCGGCGGAGCTGCTCTCGCCTGTCAAGCTGGACCTGGACTTCGACAAGGCCTTCCCCACCGAGCGCGTGGGCGCCTACGAGCGGCTGCTGCTGGACGCGATTGCCGGGCGCCTGAACCTTTTCGTGCGCAGCGATGAGCAGGAGCAGGCCTGGCGCTGGGTGATGCCCATCCTGCAGGCCTGGGAGCACGACCCGAACGGACCGCGCCCCTACACGGCTGGCAGCTGGGGCCCGCCCGCGGCCAGCGCCATGGTGGCGCGTGACGGCTGCGCCTGGGACGAGGAGCAATGAGCACCGGCCCCATGCCCATGATGCTGGACCGCATCCGCGCCGCGATTCCGGCCCTGCCGCCGGCCGAGCAGCGCGTGGCCCGCCTGGTGCTGTCGGACGCGCGCAGTTTTGCCACGCTGCCGGTGGCCGAGTTGGCCGAACGCGCCCATGTCAGCAAGCCCACGGTGGTGCGCTTTTGCCGCAGCGTGGGCTACGACGGGCTGGCCGACTTCAAGCTCAAGCTGGCCGGCAGCGTCAACGAGGGCGTGCCCTTCGTGCACCGCGCGGTGGACGAAGACGACAAACCCGGTGATCTGGTGGTCAAAGTCATCGACAACGCAGTCAGCGCAATGCTGAAGTACCGCAACGCCGCCACCAGCCATGCGGTGGAGCAGGCCATCAGTGCCTTGGCCCAGGCCTGCCGCGACGGCCGGCGCATCGAGTTCTACGGGGTGGGCAATTCCGGCATCGTGGCCATGGACGCGCAGCACAAGTTCTTCCGCCTGGGGGTGCACTCGGCCGCCTGCACCGACGGCCACGTGCAGGTGATGAGCGCCACCATGCTGGGCGCCGGGGACTGCGCGGTCGTCTTCAGCAACTCCGGCCGCAGCAAAGACCTGATGGACGTGGCCGACATCGCCCACCGCAAGGGCGCGACCGTGATCGTGGTGACGGCCAGCGACTCTCCCCTGGCGCACGCGGCGAGGCAACCCGGCCACATCCTGCTGGCCGCCGACCACCCCGAGGACTTCGACCGCTACAGCCCCATGGTGAGCCGGCTGCTGCACCTGATGATCGTGGACATCCTCACCACGGGCGTGGCGCTGCGGCTGGGCAGCGACACGCTGCGGCCCATGCTGCAGGAGATCAAGAAGAACCTGCGCACACGGCGCTACGCCGGGCCGGGCTGAGGTGGCATGAAGTGGCCTGAAGTGACTTGACGCGGCACCGGCCGCGGCGGGGTCAGGGCGGGGTCAGCAGCAGGTCCTGCACGCCGTAGAGCCCGGCCAGTTGCCGCAGCTTGGGCGGTGCGGCGTCGAGCTGCCAGCCCAGGCCGCGGGCCTGGGCTTGGCGCCGCCCCTCCAGCAGGACCGCCAGCGCCGAGGTGTCCAGGTCGGCCAGCACCGAAGCATCCACGCGCAGGGTGCCGCCCGCCGGCAGGGCGGCCGCGGCCTGTGCCAGCGCCTGCGCGGTCTGGCGCGCCGTGGGCAGGGTGAGCGTGGCCGGCAGTTGCATGGGCCTCAGTTCCTGGCCGCGGCGGCCTTGCGATTGAGCTCCACCAGATTGCCGATCAGGCCGTCAAGGCCTGAGTTGGCCACGATGGGCGCGAACTGCGACTTGAAGCTGGTATCAGCCAGCCACACGCCCAGCACGTTCACGTCATAGATCTTCCAGCCCGCAGGGGTCTTCTCCAGGCGGTAGTCCAGCTGGATGGGGTCACCTTTGCCCTTGACCTCGGTACGCACCACCACCTCCGGGTCGTCCGCTGCCGCGCGCATCGGCTTGAGCTGCACGGTCTGGTCCTTCACTTGGGTCAGCGCGCCGGAGTAGGTGCGCACCAGCAGGGTCTTGAACTCGTCCAGCAGACGCTTTTGCTGCTCGGGCGTGGCGCTACGCCAGGCGCGGCCCACGGCGATGGCCGTCATGCGCTGGAAGTTCACGTGCGGCATGACCTTGGCGTCCACCAGGGCGATGATCTTGCCCAGGTTGCCGGCCTGGATGTCCTTGTCGGCCTTGACGGTGTCGATCACCTCGGTGGAAATCTGGCGCACCAGCGCGTCAGGGGCCAGCGGGGTCTGGGCGTGGGCCACCGTCCCGATCCCCAGGCCGAGCGTGGACACCAGGGCAGACGCCAGCACCGCCAGGGTGGCGCGCCGACGAACAGGGTGGCGGAGCTTCTTGAACATCATGATCCTTCAGACAGAGCCTGCGGTGCAGACCGGGTCAGCCTTCAACGCGCAGAGCGTGATTTTGGTTCACGGGGTGGGAGAGGATGGTGAAGACGGCGAGGAAGACGGCGTGGAAAACGCTGAGGAAGAGGCCGAGGGAGCTGGCGGCGGCGCCTGCGCCGGCAGGGGCTCGTCCTCCTCGGGTTCTTCCGGCGGGTTGCCATCGAAGACCAGGTTGCGGCGGCGGGCCAGGTAGCTGTCGCGCACGAAGCTGTACTTGTCGAAGGCTACCTGATCCAGCAAGCCGGAAGCCGACAACACGTCGGCTCGGCTGTGCACCAACTCCAGCGCGGTCAGTCCCCAGCGATAGGTACCGTCCTGCACCACCCCCGGCAGGCTGGCCTGTCGGTCCAGCGGCAAGCCCGCGGCATCGCGAAGGGAGCTCGCCCCGAAGAAGGGCAGCACCAGGTAGGGCCCGGGGCTGAAGCCCCACTTGCCCAGGGTCTGGCCGAAGTCCTCGGACTGCCGCTCCAGGCCCGCGTCGGAGGCCAGATCGAACAGGCCGCCGACACCGAACACGGTGTTCGTCGTGACGCGCACCGTCATCTCCAGCGCACTTTTGAACTTGCCCTGCAGCAGATGATTCACCGCCGACCAGGCATCCCCCACGTTGCCGAAGACGTTGTCCACCCCCGTGCGCACGGGGCTGGGCACCACCGCCTTGTACGTCGTGGCCAGGGGCTTGAGCAGCGCCCGGTCGAGCGCTTCGTTGAAGGCAAAGACCCCGCGGTTCAAACCTTCGAGCGGGTCGGCCTTGATGGCCAGCGAACGGGGGGCTGGCGCAGAGGCCTGCGCTGGCGTCTGTGACTGTGCGTAGGCGCTGACAGGCAGGCATGCCGCCCACAGCAGCAACACCGCCGCCGCGGGCCGCGCATGCACGGCCGGCGTAAGCCTGCGCACCGTACAGGGCCGGGCCGGCTTCACTTCTTCTGCCCCGCCTGCTCGGCCGCCTCGCCGGCCTTGCCGGTGACGAGCTGGCCGATCAAGTTCTCCAGCACCACGGCCGACTGGGTCTGGCGGATGACCGCGCCGGCAGCCAGGTTGTCGTCCGCTGAACCGGGCTCGATGCCGATGTACTGGTCGCCCAGCAGACCGGCGGTCAGAATCTTGGCCGAAGAGTCCTTGGGGAAGCGCACGCTGCTGTCGATCTCCATGATCACCACGCCCTGGAAGGTCTTGGCGTCCAGCGAGATGGAGGTCACGCGACCCACCGTCACGCCCGCGCTGCGCACGGGCGAACGGGGCTTGAGGCCACCGATGTTGTCGAAGCGGGCGCTGACCTGGTAACCGTCGCGGGCGCCAAAGCTCGCGAGGTTGGCCGCCTTGAGGGCCAGAAACAGCAACCCGGCCATGCCCAGCAGGACGAAGAAGCCGACCAGGATCTC
>JBIKMY010000278.1:0-3678 GCA_044358945.1 Rubrivivax sp. | reverse complement strand
GGCAGGCTCTGTCACGGCTGGATACACGCCAGCAACACGCTGCTGCCTACACTCTCGGCGATGAAAGTCTTCGCCGTGCTCGCAGCGCTTGCTCTGCAGGCTGCCTGTGCCTTCGCGGCGGTGCCGGGCGATCCGCCGACCGCCCGCGTGATCGTGGCCTACCGAGACGGCGCGGGCCTGACGGCCGCCCATCCTTGGCGCAAGGGGGCCTCTGCGGCGGATGTCCGCAGAGCCTCTCAGAAGCGGGCCGATGCGCTGACCCGGCGCGCTGGTGTGGCCTTGACCACAGGCCGTGCTATCGGGCAGCGGGCCCAGGTCTTGATGGCCCATGGCATCGACTCCGCCACCCTGGCGAGCCGCTTGGCCGCCGATCCGGACGTGGCGTACGCCGTGGTGGATCAGCGCCGCCGTGCGCTGACAGTGCCCAACGACCCGCTCTTCAGCGCCGGGTCGGCGGTGAACCTGCAGACGCTCACGGGCGGGCCGGTGGCGGGCCAGTGGTACCTGCGTGAACCCACCGACCTGTTCCGCTCTGCAACCAATGCGCAGGCGGCCTGGGCGCGCTCCACCGGTGCCGACGTGGTGGTGGCTGTGCTGGACACGGGCGTGCTGTTCGATCATCCCGACTTGCGGTCAGCGGTCTTGCCGGGTTACGACATGGTCGGCTACGGCGCTATTCAAGCAGGCGGGCAGGATCTAATTCAAAAAGCGGTAGCGTCAGCCAATGATGGCGATGCAAACGACCCCGATGCATCCGACCCCGGTGACTGGGTAACTCTGGCCGAGGCGGCTAGTGGAGCCTATGGTTCGAAGTGCCAGCCTTCAGAAAGTTCCTGGCACGGCACCCGCGTGGCCGGCATCGTGGCGGCAGCGACGAACAACGGCATCGGCATGGCCGGGCTGGCGTACGGTGCCAAGGTGCTGCCCGTGCGCGTGTTGGGCAAGTGTGGCGGCTATGACTCCGACATCACGGCCGGCATGCTGTGGGCAGCGGGCATCGACCAGGCCGGCCTGCCGGGCAGTACCACCCCGGCCAAAGTACTGAACCTGAGCCTGGGCGGAGGATCGCCAGGCTGTGCTGCCTATCAGAACGCCATCGCTGACGTGACGGCGCGGGGCGCGGTGGTCGTGGCTGCGGCTGGCAACAGCGATGGGGGGCCTGTAGGCGTTCCGGCCAGATGCCCCGGTGTCATCGCCGTCGCGGGCTTGCGCCATGCAGGCACGAAGGTGGGTTTTTCAGATCTGGGGCCCGAGATCACCATCTCTGCCCCTGGCGGCAATTGCGTGAACAGTGGCCTGGGGCAGCCCTGCCTCTACCCCATCCTGACCACTTCGAACAGCGGCCTGCGCGGCCCCGCGGCCGGCGGTTCCAGGTACACGGACAGTTTCGACATCTCCGTGGGCACGAGCTTTGCTACCCCGATGGTGGCGGCCACGGCTGCACTGATCCTGTCGGTGCGGCCAGACCTGTCGCCTGACCAGGTGAAGTCGGCATTGCAGTCAAGCGCCCGTCCATTCCCAACATCCGGTGCGGATAACTCCATCGTCCCGTTCCTTGAGGTTCGCCGATGTGATCAGCCCAATCGGTTTGATCCCAACAGTGAAAAGGACAACTATGAGCGGGATACACAGTGCTACTGCACCACCGCCCTTTGCGGCGCTGGCATGCTGGATGCTGCCGTCGCCCTGACCGTGGCCCAGGCGCTTCCGTCCGTGGTGACGCCGGCCCAGCCCTCCGATGGGGGCGGAGGCGCCCTGTCCTGGCCCTGGCTGCTGGCCTTGGCGCTGGCCACGGCTCTGCTGTCAGCGCGGCCGCGGCGGCGACCCTCGGTCGTTGTTGGCTGATTCCGCGGCCGGCGCAGCGCGGTTCCCACCCGGCAGGGTCTGCACCACTCCTGAAGCCGAGGCGCCTGAAGGGGGTGCGGCCGCCGACGCCGCGGCTTCAGCCGCCGCGATCTGCGCCAGCGCGGCCGATGCCGCCTTGGGCGACAGCACCACGATGGACTCGGGCCGCACCTGCTGCCGCAGGCGCTCGGGCTCCCGCTGGGCCGCACCAGGCGGGGGGAGCGATTCGCCGAACCCGCCCTGCGTCCAGGCGCAAAAGCCCAGGTTGGCTGCGATGAGCAGCACGGCCAGCCAGGGGATCAGGCGCATGCGGGGCCTTTCGGTTGCAGGCGGATGCTGACCTCGCCGCCCACCACGGTGCGCAGGGCCCCATCGGGCGTCAGCACCTTCAAGGCGCCGGTGTCATCCACGCCTTGCGCCGTGCCCATGGGCAGGTCGGTCAGCGTGGTGGACACGGCCTGACCCTGCAGCAGATCGCGCCGGGCGAAAGCCGACGCCAGTTCGCTGAAACCTTGTTGTTCGAACCGGCGCACGGCCCGCAGCAGGGGCGCGGCCACGCAGGCCAGCACTTCGCGGGGGGGAACACCGGGCAGCAGTTCCTGCACCCAGGCCACGCCGCTGGAGGCCTCTTCCACGGTCTGGGGCCCGATGTTCAGGCCTACCCCGATCACGCAGATGCGCGGGGCGGCCGGGGCCGTAACCGCTCCACCCACCGGACCCGGCCCCACCCAGGCGCTGGTCTCGATCAGCACGCCGCCCAGCTTGCGTCCGCCCGCAGGCGCCTGGTCGTCGCGCAGCCATAGGTCATTGGGCCACTT
This sequence comes from Rubrivivax sp., assembly GCA_044358945.1. Classification (GTDB taxonomy): domain Bacteria; phylum Pseudomonadota; class Gammaproteobacteria; order Burkholderiales; family Burkholderiaceae_C; genus Rubrivivax. The sequence goes on along the minus strand of JBIKMY010000278.1, from coordinate 1,015 downwards.
CAGGCCGATGCGGGGGCCGGTTGCAGTGGCCGGTGCGGCATCCCGTGCTGGTTCCGGTTCGCCATCCAGCGCGTCGGCCAGCGCCACCCCCACGGCCAGCGACAGGCCCGACCAGTCCTGCGGGGCCAGCAGCAACGCCAGCGAGAAAGTCAGTGAGGACCCGGGCTGGGCCTGCCAGGTGCGGCCCTGCCGGCCCCGGCCCTGTGTCTGGCGTTCCGCCACGAGCAGACGCGTCGGCCAGTGCGGCGGCGTGTCAGGGTTTTCCGCTGCACCGGGCGTACCGGCCGAGCGCATCGCAGCGGCGCGTTGCAGCAGCGCCGTGTTCGTGGAATCGATGGACTCCACCGCTTCCAGTTCCAAGCCCGGCTCGATGGCCTGCAAAGCCTGCTGCAGGGCCGGCAGACCCCAACGGTCGCGCAGCGAGTTGGTCATGCAGGGGCGCCTGGCGATGATGCTTTGGGCGCCTGCCCAGTTCAACGCTTCGGCGAGAGCATGGTGCGCCGGCAGTTCGGGCTGCCGCAGCGGCACTCGTACTCTTTCTTCAGCTTGGGCGTGTAGCGCTCGTCGATGACCAGGCCGTAGTCGTAGAACAGTTCCTCGCCCGGCATCAGGTCACGCAGGGCCTTGATGAAGATGCGGCCGTCCACCTCGTCGGCCTTGCAGTTCGGATCGCAGGAGTGGTTGATCCAGCGCGAGGCGTTGCCGCCGTACTTGGCGTCGATGACGTGCTGCTCGTCAATGTGGAAGTAGAAGGTGTGGTGCGGGTCGCGGGGGTCGTGCGGATGCCGGCGCAAGGCCTCCTTCCAGCTGATGACCTCGCCGGTGTATTCGATCAGGGTCTCGTCCGCGGCGATGGCCTGCAGCGCATAGACCCCCTTGCCGTGCACGCCGCTGCGGCGCACCTGGATTCTTCGGCCCTTCAGGCCATCGGCTTGCGTGGTCTTCGGCATTCGTTACATTGAACTCATGGGTGCGCGCGCATGCACATACGTAGGCGCGCGTGAGGAAAGTGGAT
>JBIKMY010000277.1:0-3696 GCA_044358945.1 Rubrivivax sp. | reverse complement strand
GGGCGACGGCGGCTTCTGGCACAACGGCCTGCTCACCGGCGTGCAGAGCGCCCTGTTCAACGGCGACGACGCCGTGCTGCTGATCTTCAAGAACGGCTACACCAGCGCCACCGGCACGCAGGACCTCATCTCCACGCCCGGCGCGTCCGACAAGGCCTTGGCCGCTGACAAGGGTCGCAGCCTGGCCCACACCAATCGCACCATCGAAGCGGCGTTGCAGGGGCTGGGCGTGCAGTGGATGCGCACGGTGCACACCTACGAGGTGGAGCGCATGCGCGAAACGCTGGTGGAGGCCTTCACCAGCGACTTCAACCGCCTGAAGGTGGTGGTGGCCGAAGGCGAGTGCCAGCTGGAGCGCCAGCGCCGCCTCAAGCCCTGGGTCGCCGGGCTGCTGGCGCGCGGCGAGCGGGTGGAGCGCGTGAAGTACGGCGTGGACGAGGACGTGTGCAATGGCGACCACGCCTGCATCCGCTTGTCCGGCTGCCCCACCCTGGGCTTGAAGGACAACCCCGACCCGCTGAAGATCGACCCCGTGGCTACGGTGCTGGAAGGCTGCGTGGGTTGCGGCCTGTGCGGCGAGAACGCCCACGCCGCCACCCTGTGCCCCAGCTTCTACCGCGCGGAGGTGGTGCGCAACCCCCGCTGGGGCGAGCGCCTGGTGGACGGGCTGCGGCGGGCGGTCACCTCGCTGCTGAGGGCGGCATGAACACCGTGAACGACGTGAATGCCGTGAACGCCATGAACAGCCCCACCCCGTCGCCCACCGCCCACACCCCCGCGCGGAACGCGCGGGACCGCCCCCTCACCCTGCTCATCTGCGCCCTCGGCGGCGAGGGCGGCGGCGTGCTCACGCAATGGTTGGTGGACGCGGCACGCGGGGCCGGGCACCGGGCCCAGGCCACCTCCATCCCGGGCGTGGCGCAGCGCACGGGATCGACCACCTATTACCTGGAGTTCGACCCGCAGCGCGAGAGCGAACGCTCGGGCCCGCCGCTGGTGTTCAACCTGAGCCCGGTGCCCGGCGCGCTCGACGCACTGGTGTCGTCGGAGCTGCTGGAGACGGCGCGCCAAGCCAGCAACGGCATGCTCAGCGCCGAGCGCACGCTGGTGCTCAGCTCGTCCGCCCGCACCCTCACCACCCTGGAGCGCATGGCGCCGGGGGACGGCCGCCTGGACGACGCCGCGCTGCGCAGGCTGTTGGAAGCCTTCAGCCGCGAGCACCAGGTGCTGGACATGGCGGGCCTGGCGCGCCAGCACGGCACCGTGGTGAGCGCCGTGATGCTGGGGGCGATCGCCGGCAGCGGCCTGCTGCCTTTCGAGCGCCGGCACTTCGAGGACGCCGTGAAGGCCGGTGGCGGCAGCCCGGCCGCCACCCAGGCCAGCCTGAGAGGCTTCGCCGCGGCTTGTGACGAGGTAGCCGATGCGCGCACGCGCGGCGCCTTCGTGGCGCAGGTGCTCGGTACCGGCGCGGCGCCCGCCCATGCGCAACCCGCCAGCGCCCCGCCCACCTCCACACCGGTTGGCGAGCCGTCCACCGCGGCCTCGTCCGCCGGCGGACGCCTGCTGGCCGCAGACACCCGCTTCCCCGCGTCTTTGCACCCCTTGCTGACCCTGGGATGCGACCGCCTCCTGGCCTACCAGGGCACGGCCTACGTCCGTCTGTACCTGGACCGCGTGGCGGGCGTGCTGCAAGCGGAGCGGTCAGGGCTTCCCGCCAACGCACAGGACCCGGCGCAGGACGACACACCCATCACCCGCGAGACCGCCCGCGGTCTGGCCGTGTGGATGGCGTTTGACGACGTGATCCGCGTGGCCGAGCTCAAGAGCCGTGCCGCCCGACTGGAGCGCGTGCGCGGCGAAGCGCGTGCCGGCGCGCAGGACGTACTCAAGGTCTTCGACCACTTCAAGCCCGGCGTGCCCGAGTTCGCCGCCCTGCTGCCCGCCGGGCTGGCCCGGCGCCTGCAGGCCTGGGACGCTCGGCACCAGGCGCGGAGCGACAAGCCCTGGGCCCTGCCGCTGAAGATCGGCACCCACACCATCACCGGCGTGCTGGCGCTGCGCGCACTGGGCCTGCTCAAGCCCCTGCGGCCGCTGGGCAGCCGCTGGGCTGCAGAGCAGACGCTGATCGAGCAGTGGCTGCAGGCCGTGCGCAGCGGCACGCGCCAGCATGCCGGACTGGGCCTGGAATTGGCACGATGCTGCCGGCTGGTCAAGGGCTACGGCGGCACGCACGACCGCGGCCGTGAGCAGTTGCTGCACGTGCTGCAGCATCTGGCGCCCGCCGACGATGCACCGGCGCAGTCAACGGCGCAGTCAACGGCACAGTCAGCGGCACAGGCGGCGCAAGCCGTGGCAGCGGCCCGCGAGGCGGCCCTGGCCGACGGCAGCGGCAAGGCCCTGGCCGACACCTTGCGCCGCCATGGTGCCCCGCCCCAACCGGTACGTGAGCAGCCCATCCGATGGGTGCGCAAGCCGCCCAGAACATCACACAAGGCCGAGGTCTGAAGTTCACCGGATACCGTCGTCCGAAGGAGCCCACATGATGCAGATCCCCGTGCTGGAGAAGCGCCGCCTGCAAGCACAGATCATCAAGCCCATCTGGGAAGAACTGGTGGCACGGCTGGGGCATGAACAGGCGCGTGACATCCTGGACAAGGCCATCCGCCAAGCCGCCATCGAAGAAGGCCGGGCACTGGCCGCAGCCTCACCTGGCGGCGACACCAGCATGCCGGCCTTCATCCGCCTGTACGACCACTGGAAGACGGGCGGCGCCCTGGAGACCACTACGGTGCAGGCCACCCTAGAGCGCTTCGACTTCGACGTCACCCGGTGCCGCTACGCCGAGATGTACCGCGAGATGGGCCTGGAGGCCATTGGCGACTTGCTCTCGTGCAACCGCGACGGCACCTTCGTGGAAGGCTACAACCCGGACATCACGATGGAACGCCAACAGACCATCATGCAGGGCCACGGGCGCTGCACGTTCCGCTACCGGATGAAGCCGGGCTCAGGGCAACTCTGACCCGTCGAAGTCCAGTTCCACCTTTGCACCGTTGGGGTCGAAGCTGAAAAGCTGCCAGGTGCCTGCCCCCGCCTGGCGGCGCAGGTCGTAGCGCAGCCCGCGTTCATCGAACCGGGCCTTGACGGCTTTCAGGTCGCTGGCGGTGAAGGCCATGTGATCGATCACGCCGGTGGCAGCGGCGGGCGCGGGCCGGTCCCAGTAGATGTGCAGCACGGCCTGCGTGCCGCCAGGGGCGTACAGCCAGGCCCCGGGAAAGCCGAGGTCTGGCCGGTGCCCTTCCACCAGGCCCAGCAAGCCGCAGTAGAAGTCCAGCGTCGCCGCGCGGTCCTGCGCGGTGATGGTGAAGTGGTTCATGCCTTGGATCATGGAAGTCTCCTGCGCGGGTTCAAGCCACCAGCACCAGGGCGCCCATGGTCTTGCGCGACTCCAGGCGCTCATGGGCCCGGGCCGCGGCCTCCAGGCTGTGGCGCTCGATGGGCGGCAACTTGATGCTGCCGTCGGCCAGGGCGTCCCACACCCGCTGCGCACGCTCGGCCAGACGGGCCCGCGTGGCCACATAGGCGAAGGCCACAGGGCGCGAGAAGGTGGCCGACTTGTGGACCAGCAGATCCGGATCGATGGGCTGCAGCGCACCGCTGGCCTGGCCCAGGCTGATCCAGTGGCCGCAGGGCGCC
>JBIKMY010000276.1:0-3699 GCA_044358945.1 Rubrivivax sp. | reverse complement strand
GCCAAGGCCCGCACCGACCTGGACTTGCTGCGACAACTGCCCGTGCCGGGTGCCCGCGGCCCGGTGCCACTGGGCCGCGTGGCCACGCTGGAGTTGTCCAGCGGCCCGGCACAGATCGACCGCTACGACCGCCAGCGCAACGTGAACATCGAGGTGGAACTGAACCAGCGTCCGCTTGGCGAGGTGGAGGCGCAGGTGCTGGCCCTGCCCAGCCTCAAGAACCTGCCGCCTGGCGTCATCCAGACCACCATTGGCGACGCTGAGGCCATGGCCGAACTGTTTCAAAGCTTCGGTCTGGCGATGCTGACGGGTGTGCTGTGCATCTACGTGGTGCTGGTGCTGCTGTTCAAGGACTTCGTCCAGCCCGCCACCATCCTGGGGGCGCTGGTGTTGTCAGTGCCGGGGGCGTTCCTGGCGCTGTTCGTCACGCACACCGCCATTTCCATGCCCTCCATGATCGGCCTGATCATGCTCATGGGCATCGCCACGAAGAACTCCATCCTGCTGGTGGACTATGTCATCTTGGCCCAGCGCGAACTCGGGCTGGCGCGGCGCGAGGCCGTCCTGGACGCCTGCCGCAAACGGGCTCGCCCCATCGTCATGACCACCATCGCCATGGCCGCCGGCATGATGCCCATCGCCCTGGGCTGGGGCGTAGACCCGAGTTTCCGCGCGCCCATGGCCATCGTCGTGATCGGCGGGCTGATCACCTCCACCTTCCTGAGCCTGCTGGTGATTCCTGTGCTCTACACCCTTGTGGACGACTTCATCCGGTTGGCCGGGCGCCTGCGCCGGAGGCGGCCGGCGGCGGCGCCAGTCAGCCCGGCTGCTTGACCACGGCGTAGCGCTCCAGGGTGCGCAGCCGGGCCTGGTCGTGCTGCACGATGGGCGCCGGGTAGTCCCGGCCGAGCGCCACGCCCGCGGCCGCCAGGTCTACCGGGCGGGCTTGCCAGGGGGCGTGCAGGGCGCCATCCGGCAGGCCGGCCAGGGCTGGCAGATAGCGGCGGATGAAGCGGCCCTGGGGGTCGAACTTCTCGCTCTGGCTCACCGGGTTGAAGATGCGGAAGTAAGGTTGCGCATCGCAGCCGCTTGAGGCCGCCCACTGCCAGCCTCCGTTGTTGGCCGCGAGGTCGAAGTCGTTGAGCTTCTCGGCGAAGTAGGCCTCGCCACGCCGCCAGTCCAGCCCCAGGTCCTTGGTCAGGAAGCTGGCCACCACCATGCGCAGGCGGTTGTGCATGTAACCGGTTTCGTTGAGCTGGTGCATGGCCGCGTCCACCAGGGGGTAGCCCGTGCGGCCCTCGCACCAGGCGGCAAACAGTGCGTCGGCGGCCTTGCCGCTTTCCCAGCGGATGCGGTCGTACTCGGGCTTGAAGGCGTGGCCCACCACCCGGGGGTGGTGGTGCAGCACCTGGTGATAGAAGTCTCGCCAGACGAGTTCCGACAGCCAGACCTGCGCACCCGCCGAGCCGGCCTGCACACGCGACCAGGCCTCGCGCGCCAGCTGGCGCACCGACACCGTGCCGAACCGCAGGTGGGTGCTGAGGTAGCTGGGGCCCTTGACGGCGGGGAAGTCGCGCGTGTCGTGGTAGCGGTCGATACGCTCGTCCAGAAAGTCGGTCAGCAGCTCCTGCGCCCCTATGCAGCCGGCGGGCAGGCGCAGCGTGTGCAGGTTGGTGGGCTGAAAGCCCAGCTCGGCCAGCGCGGGTACACCCACCCGCAGCCCCTGGGCCTGAACGCGCTCCGGCAGTGGCGTCAGGGCGTGGGCCAGCGGGGCCACGGGGTGTGGCGCCAGGGGGCCACCGGCATGCGACGGGTCCGTTGCGCCTGTCAGGGCGCGCAGCCAGCTGTTCTTGTAGGGCGTGAACACGCCGTAAGGGGTGCCACTCGCCGTCAGGATCTCGCTGCGCTCGAAGACCACATGGTCCTTGACGGTGTGCAGTGCAATGCCCGCGCGGGCCAGCAGGCCGCGCACCTGCGCGTCGCGCGTCAGGGCGTAAGGGTCGTCGTCATGGCTGGCGACCACCGCCTGCACCCCGAGCTGTTCCGCCAGTCCCGGCAGCACGTCCACCGCACGGCCGTGGCGGCAGATCAGGCCCACGTCCACCGCGCCCGCCACGCCGTGAGACTCGGCCAGGGCGCGCAACTCCGCGTCCAGCACGGCCAGGCTGTCGCGCAGGAACTCCACGCGCCGGTCGGCACGCGGCAAGGCGTCCAGGATGGCCGTGTCGAAGACGAAGACGCACCAGACGCGGCGGGCAGTCTTCAGGGCCTGGTGCAGCGCCGCATGGTCGTCCACGCGCAGGTCCCTGCGCAGCCACACGAGGGCGCCGGAAAGCAGGTCTGCGCAAGGGGATGCATCCATGTCCGGAAGTGTCGCCGGGAATAGAATCCGTAGCATGTCCACGGACGCGATCAACCTCACCAATCAGTTCCTCATTGCCATGCCCGGCATGGCCGATGAGAACTTCTCGCGCACCGTCATCTACTTGTGCGAGCACTCCAAGAATGGCGCGCTGGGCCTGGTGATCAACCGCCCCACCGACATCACGCTCAAGAACTTGTTCGAGAAGGTGGAGCTGTCGCTGGACCGGGACGAACTTGCCGGGCAGCCGGTGTTCTTCGGCGGCCCCGTCCAGACCGAGCGGGGCTTCGTGCTGCATGAGAAGACAGGTACCGAGCAAAGTCCCTACACCTCCACTTTGTCGATCGCCGGTGGCGGTCTCGAGATGACCACCAGCAAGGACGTGCTCGAGGCCCTGGCCAACGGCGCCGGTCCCAGGCGGCTCATGGTCACCCTGGGCTACAGCGGCTGGTCGGCGGGGCAGCTGGAGGAGGAGATCGGCCGCAATGGCTGGCTGACAGTTGATGCCGACCCGAAGGTCATCTTCGACACGCCCGTGGAAGAGCGCTACCAGCGTGCGTTGTCGCTCCTGGGTTTCGATCCGCTGATGCTCAGCCAGGAGGCCGGGCATGCCTGAGCGCCCGGCGTCACCCTCCGGCCCCACGGCTTCGCCCTCCCAGCCCGCTTCCTTTCTTTGCTTCGACTTTGGCACCCGCCGGGTGGGGGTGGCCACCGGTAACACCTTGCTGCGCTCGGCCCAGCCCCTGAAGACCCTGCAAGTCGAGGGTGACGCCCGCTTCGCTGCCATTGCCGGCCTGATCAGCCAGTGGCAGCCTTGCGCTCTGGTGGTGGGCGTGCCGTTCCACCCCGACGGTGCGGCCCACGAGAACACCCGCCGCGCGCAGCGCTTCGCCCGCCAGCTGCACGGCCGCTTTCGCCTGCCCGTGCACGAAGTTGACGAGCGTTACACCACCACCGAGGCCCTGGCCGCGGGCGCGGCTGATGCCGATGCCGCGGCGGCGGCGCTCATCCTGGAGCAGTTCCTGCGCAGCCTGGACGCCGGTGACCGGCCCGGGTCCGAGCCCTCTACCGCCATGACCCCCTTGCCGGACCCCGCCCATGCTGCAGCTTGATGCCGAAGCGCTTTACGCCGATCTGCGCCAGGGTGTGCGTGGCCTGATGCAGGCGGATGCCGCGCTGGTGGGCATCTGGTCGGGCGGGGCCTGGCTGGCCGAACGGCTGCAGGCGGACCTGGGGCTGGCGGGGCGCCATGGCGTGATCTCCAGCACCCTGCACCGCGACGACTTCGGCTCGCGCGGCCTGGCCGGGGCGGACACCACCGATCTTCCCTTTGCCAT
>JBIKMY010000016.1:0-14078 GCA_044358945.1 Rubrivivax sp. | reverse complement strand
CCTGCTGCACAAAAAAGCAGCAGGGTAGGTTGTTCACCTGGCTCAGTTTTGGGTCGGCACTACCCTCAAAAGTGGCTCAGTTTTCGGTCGGCGCCAACACCCAATGATCCACCAAGCCAGGGTTCCGACCCCGGTGTATCGCATGAGACGGCAGGGGCCGGGCATTCGGTGGTCCCCAAGCCGGAGGTTTCTATACTGTACGAATGTCCAGTATTGTTGCGCCTCAGCCCCTTGCCACCATCGATATCCCGGTTCTGGAGGTCATGGGCAACGTGCGGGCGGGGTTTCCTTCCCCGGCGGAGGACCTGGGCGCCAAGCGGATCGATCTGGCGGCACGTCTGATCAAGCACCCGCAGGCCACGGCCAGCACGAAGCGGCGCATCAAGGCCCGGTAGCAGGAGCGGTGGGCACGGCCTGCAGAGGCGGGCTGATCGCGCGGCCGCGGGGCGGTAAGCCTCTACGGGCTACGCCCTGCGCGGCTTGACGCCCCGCGAAGCACATCCAAACACAAGCCGAAAGGAGCAAGCAGCTACAGTTTTCCACAGCCGAGATCACGCAATCTCGGCCACCAGCCCTGGGTCAAAGTTCAGTCGGCAGGGTGGGTCAAAGTTCGATCGGCGCGGGCGACGGCATAGTCTCAGTGGCGCGAACCGTTCGCGTCGCGGCTAGCCGGGCAGGCCAACGCGGTGGCAGGGGCCGAGGGCGGCGAGGTATGGCTAATGTGTCTCGACTGACAGTCGTCAGCCTGGCGCGGGGAAGGGCATGGCTCCGTCGTCCGGCGATGGGACCAGCCCCAGCCGTCTGAGCACAAGCAGCGCCATCGCGGCATCAGCAATTGCCACCCCGGGTGCAAACAACAGCGTCGGGCCGGCGGCTGGTTCCCGCACCTCACCGCCTGGCAGCAGCTCGCACAGGTCATGCTGGAACTCGCCCGGTGAGTCCGTCAATCCGCTGGCCAGAAAGGCAGCGGTATGACGCCGGTCGTCGGTGATGCGACGGGCGAAGACGCCCCAGGACGAGGGCCGCCAGCTACGCCCGAGGTCCACCGCCGCGGCGAAGGCGTGCGGCTGTAGCCAGGCCGCATCCAGAAAGGGTTCGATCCGCTCGACGAAGGGAACCCCCGTCACCACGACGTCGGCGCCCTCCAGCGCCGCTCGCGGGTCCCTTTCTGCATGGGCCTCCACGCCGAGCTCGCGTAGCCGCGCGACCAGCGCCATGGTGGACGCGCCGGTGCGGGACAGCACGGTGGCACTGGCCAAGGGCAGCACGTCCGCGAGCGCCTCTGCATGGACATGGGCCTGCAGTCCGGCCCCGATGAACGCGATCCGTCGCGCCTGCACCGGCGGGGCGGCCTGCACCGCCAGCGCCGTGACCGCGGCGGTGCGCAGGCCTGTCAGGAGGCTGGCGTCGAGCACGGCCAGGAGGTTGCCGTTGTCCGGATCGCTGGCCAGGAGGGTGGCCTGAAGCCGCGGGCGTCCCGGCGCCGGCCTGGCACCCTCGGTCAGCCACTTCACCACCGCCAGTTCCCTCAGAGCCGCGGGCATCGCGTGGAACAGCCCGCCGCCGGGCGGATAGATCCCGAGCTTGGGGGCGAGGCTGGCCCGGCCATCGGCCCGCTGCAAGAAAGCCTCGCGGACCGCTGCGCGGATCTCTGCGGGCGTCAGCGCAAGCGCCCGGATGGCGGCTTCGTCGATGAAGGGAATGCCCATTCGGCGATGCTCCCGGGGATCAGCTGAGGGCACGGCCGGCCCACAGCACCAGCGAGGGGAACGCCATCAGCACCATCAAGTTCAGGCCCTGCAGCGCGGCGAACGGCCAGATCGAGGAGAAGATCTCCTGGATGCTGATGTCCGGCGGCGTGACGCTCTTGAGGTAGAAGCAGGACGGACCGAACGGTGGGGAGATGTAGGCGAACTGCATGCACATGCAGAACAGCACGCCGAACCACACCAGGTCAAGCCCGAGGGCCTTGACCACTGGCACGAAGATGGGCAGGGTCAGCAGGGCGATACCGATGGTGTCCATGAAGCAGCCGAGCACGATGAACACCAGCATCATGCACGCTACGATGCCCATCGGGCCTAGGGGGAGCTCGCCGATCGCCGAGGCCAGGAACTGGGCACCCCCGGTGAAGGTGTACACGCTGACCAGTGCGCCGGCCCCGATCACCACCCAGATCACCGGCCCGATCGCCCGCCCGGTGTCGCGCAGGACCTCATGCAGGTCGCGCAGCCGCAGCTTGCCGTTGAGCACGCCCGCTAGCAGGGCCCCGGCAACGCCGATGGCCGCCGCCTCGGTGGGCGCGGCGATGCCCAGATAGATGGACCCAAGCACGGCCATGATCACCAGCAGCGGCAGCACAATCCCGCCCGCCAATCGCAGCCGCTCGGCCTGGCCGGCTTGCCGCTCCGACAACGGCGGCGGCGGCGCGAGCGAGGGGTCCAGCGTGCAGCGCACCAGGATGTAAGCGATGTAGCTGGCAGCCAGCAGCAGTCCCGGCACCAGCGCTGCCGCGAAAAGCGCGGCGATCGAGACGTTGGCCAGCAAACCGTAGATGATCAGCGTAAGGCTGGGCGGGATCATCGTGCCCAGCGTGCCACTCGCGCAGATGGTGCCCAGGGACAGCTTGCGGTCGTAGCCGCGCTTGAGCATGGTTGGCAGCGCGATCAGGCCCAGCGTGATGATCTCCGCTCCCACGATCCCGATCATGGCGGCCATCACCGCCCCTGCAAGAACCGAGCCCACCGCCAGCCCGCCAGGCAGGCGGGCGGTCCACACGTGGATGACCTGGAACAGCGAGCGCGCGATATCCGCCTTCTCCATCACGAAGCCCATGAGGATGAACAGTGGCACCGTGATCAGCACGTACAGCATCGAGGTGTCGTAGATGCGGTTGACCAGCAGCAGCAGGGCGCCCGTACCGGACGTGGTGACCGCCACCAGCGCCGCGGTGGCCAGCGCAGCGAACGCCAGCGGCACGCCCGCCAGCAGCAGCAGGCCGAAACTGCCGAAGGTCAGCAGGGTGACCAGCTCAGGCGACATCGCCAGATCCGCGTCGCGGCCGGTCGGCCAGGTTCGCCAGCGCCGTCACCACCATGGCCAGCAGCACGGCCGCCACCAGAGTCTTGAGCACCACCGGCAGCGGCCAGTTCAGCTGGGTGCCTGACCGCTCGAAGCCCTCGATGGCGACCCACGCCTGACGGCAGCCCCACCAGCCGAGGACGCCGCACACGGCCGCGACCAGCAGCCACTCCGCCTGCTCCAGGCGGCGTCGCCAGGCCGCCGGTAGCTGGCTGGTGAGTGCATCCACCCGGATGTGCTGGTCGCGCGCCAGGGCCGAGACGCCGCCGACGAGGTAGTGGATGGCGGCCAGCAGGATGCACACCTCCACGGTCCACGATGTCGGGCTGCTCAGCACGTAGCGGGAAAACACCTCGTACAGCGTCAGCAAGAACACCAGCGCGTAACCGTAGCTGGACGCCAGCGCGAGCGTGTCCGCGGTGCGCCGCCAGCCGCGCGCGACGCGCCCCGCCAGGCCTTCCCCCGCGCTCAAAGCAGGCCCAGGGTCTTCAGGTAGGCGACCTGGTGGTCCACCACGCGCCGGGCCGATGGCGCCTTGGCGCCCCACTCGTTCCACACCTCCAGCGCGGCCGCGCGATAGCGGTTGCGGCTGTCGGCATCCCAGGTCCACAGCTTCAATCCCTTCTGCGCCGCCTGGGCCCGCACCTTGGCATCGTCGGCCTCCACCCGTGACATGACTGAGAAGAACAGGTCGCGCGTGGCCAGCTGCAGGATCTCCTTAACGTCGGCCGGCAACGCGTTCCAGCGGCCCTGGTTGACGGAGAAGTCCATCACAGCCACGGAATGGGGGCTGTCCAGCACCACGTGCTTGGACTTGGCGTACAGGCCGATCTGGTCGTTGAACGACAGCGAGCCGGCATCGGCGGCATCGACGATGGACTTGTCGAGCGCCGCGAAGACCTCGGCGAACGGGATGTTGACTGCGCCGGCGCCGAGCTTCTGGAACACCTGGGCCGAGATGCCCGGGGAGGACCGAACCTTCAGCCCCTTGAGGTCGTTGACGCTGCCCAGCGGTTTGTTGGACACCATCGCCTCCGGCCCGCCTGTGGCCACGCCCACCGCGTACATGCCGCGCGACGCGTACAGCTCGCGCAGCAGGTTCAGGCCGCCGTGGTCGTAGTAGTAGTTGGCCAGCTGGTAGAAGGTGTCGAAGCTGCCCGGGAAGTTGCCAAGCGTGCCGAACCCGGGGTCGATTCCGTTCCACAGGCTGGGGTCGGACACGTGCCCGTCCAGCACGCCGGCGCGCACCGCTTCTAGCGTGCCGCCGACCGCCACCGCGCCGCCCGCCGGCAGCAGCTGGATGGCCAGCCGCCCGCCCGTGAGCGTGCGGACCTTGCCGGCGAATTTGGATAGTTCGTCCCAAACTTGGTTGCCGGGCGAGTAGAGCGCCTGCACCCGCCAGGTCGTGCCGGCGGCCTGCTGGGCGGAGACGAGGGCCGGCACCGAAGCGGCGGCTGCGGCGGCGGACACGAGGACTGAGCGTCTGTGCATGGCGGGCTCCTGTGGGGGTGGGTAATGGGACCGGCAGTTTAATTTGCCGACAATGTGTATGCAAGATGTATTTTGAGATGTTCGCCGAGGGCCCGTGCCCGGGCAGCCTCCAGCGCCGCGGTCCAGGCGGCGTCGGCGCCGTGCAACGCCAGCGTCCGCAGGCCCGCCTCGGACAGTCCCCCTGGGGTGGCGATGGCCGCCAGCAGGTCGTCGAACGGGGTGGCGGCATCCTGGCGCAGCTGGCTGCCCGCGCATTCGAGGCACGCCGCCACGAGCGCTCGGGCCTCGCGCGGGCCCAGGCCCTCACCCTCGGCCCAGGCAGCGGTCCAGGCCGCCAGTTGGTGCGACCAGGACTGCAGACAGGCGGCCGCGCAGGCCGCGGTGAAGATGCCCTCCTCCGGCAGGACGACCACCGCCCCGAGGGCCGACAGCAGCGACCGCACCCGCGACTCGCCGGGCCACAGGATCGAGCAGCCGGCTGCGCCGTCCGGTCCGCCCGGCAACGGCAGCGCGCGCACAGCGGCGGCAGGTCGGCAGGCCTGCGCTAGCGGCAGCAGCGGCACGGTGGCGCAGGTGCTCACCAGCACCTGCCCCTCGCGCCAGGGCAGCCCTTCGACGCAGGCCTGCGCCTGCTCGGCGCGCACGCACAGGAAGACCAGGTCGCTGTGGCGCACCAGCTCGGCGTTGGGCAGACGGACGCACCCCCGCTGCGCCGACACCGCTTCCGAGTGGCGGCCCCGCTCCGACAACAGCAGGCGATGCGGCGGCACGTCCAGGCTGCGCGCCAACCGCTCGCCGTAGGCCCCTAGCCCCAGCACGCCAACGACGGGCGCGACGTGGCCCGCGGCCGTCATGGTGCCGCCCCGGCTGCATGGCGGCCGGCCAGAAAGCCGAAGGTGAGCGCGGCGCCGATGGTGATGCCGGCGGCCGGGTATTGGCCGCCCATCGGGCTGATGGCGTCGTTGCCCGCCGCGTACAGGCCTGCGAGGGGGGCGCCGCCGGCGTCCAGCACCCGACCGTGCCCGTCGGCTGCCAGCCCTGCCAGCGTGCCGATGTCCCCCGGCTGCAGGCGCACCGCGTAGAAAGGGGGCTGCGTGAGCGGTCCGAGCGTCGGGTTCGGTCGGTGGGACGGGTCGCCCGCCGCGCGGTGGTAAGGCGAATCGCCACGGCCGAAGCACGGATCGGTCCCTGCCGCCGCGTCGGCGTTGAAGCGGGTAACAGTGGCCTCCAACTCACCCGCAGGCAGATCCAGAGAGGCAGCCAGCTCAGCCAACGACGGGGCCCGCGCCAGGTAACCGCTGGCCAGGTGTGGGGCGAGGCGCCCTGGGGCGGGCGGCACGACTCCCAGGCCGTAACGGCGCAAGGCCCGGTGGTCGGCCAGCAGGAAGGCCTCGACCCGGGGCAGGGCCCTGCAGGCGGCGATCATCGCCCGCACGAAGTCCTGATAGGGTTGTGCCTCGTTGGTGAAGCGCCGCCCGTACGGGTCGACACAGATGATGCCGGGCTTGCCTCGGTCAATGTAGTGCGGGAACGGCACCGCGGGGCCATCGCGTCGGGGAACGAGCGAAGCGGGACTCCACGCCGCGGGGTTGGCGACTCGTTCGTCGAGATGGCCCCCGACTGCCAGCGCAGCCCGGACGGTGCCCCCTGTGTTGTCCTGCGGAGCGATACGGACGTGATTCTTGCCCTCGCGAAGGTGCGGGTACAGACGCGCGGTGAGGTGCTCGTCCCACGGGAAGCCGCCACCGGCCAGCACCACGCCGCAGCGTGTAGCGATCTCGTAGGTGCCGTTATTGACCTGGACGATGCCACCACCGATTCGACCCTGCACCAGCACCAGCGATTGCAGTGCCGCTCCCGTCAGTACCGGGACGCCGGCCGACCGGAGCGACCACCATAGGGCCGCGACCAGCGCGTTGCCGTTGCCGAGCCGGGTGCCGCGGGGCCACCCGGCCAGTCGGTCGGCCGCATAGCGCCCGGCCACTCGCGCGATCCGCAGTCGGGATGCCCAGGAGTGGGACAGTCCAAAGTAGTGCGGCAGGTCGGCCGAGACGACGGGCAGCCCCCCCAGCAGGGTGGTCGTGGCCAGCGGTGGCCGCAGGCGCCGGAAGTCGGTCCCGAGGCGGCGGCCATCGAACAGCGCTGGCCGCAGGGCCCTGCCGCCAGCCAAGGCCCCGTCCGAATCCTGGTAGTAGTCGATGGACCCCAGGACCAATTCGAAGCGCGCCGCGCTGTGCTCCTCGAGGAACTGCAGCATCGCCGCAGCGTGCTCGACATAGGCGCGAGCCCGGGAGGGGTCGAAGTGTTCGCCGGCCGTCGATCGAAGGTAGCGCAGAGCAGCATCGGGATGGTCAGTCACGCCGGCAGCTTGGGCCTGCCGCGAGCAAGGGATCCAGGCCATCCCCTCGGATAGAGCGGATGTGCCGCCCACCAGTCCCGTCTTCTCGACAACCACTACGCGTAGCCCGGCGGCATGGGCAGTCAGGGCGGCACACAGGCCGGCGGCGCCGCTGCCGGCAACCAGCAGGTCGGCTTGGGGGGGCAGGGATGGGGTCGGCATGGGCAGGGGTCATTGCGCTAGTCGCTGATTACGGGCATCATACACCGTGTCGACTTAAAGTCGTCAAAATGTCGGAAGGATGTACGAGATATGGTCAAGGTCTTTTGGTTCCTTAAGCGGGCCGAGCATCTCTCGCGGGAAGAATTCGCCGACTGGTGGCTCCATCGCCATGCGCACGACATCGTCCGCCACCAGGGCGCCCACCTGCGCCGGTACGTGGTGAACCTGTCGGCGGGCAGCGCCGCGCCGGCTGCCGGTGCCGCCGAAGAGCCAGAGTGGGACGGGATCGCGGAACAGTGGTTCGACGACGAGGCGGCCTACCTGAGGGCGTACTCGATCCAGCCCAGCCCGACACGGGCAGACACCCTGGCGCACACCTCAAGGTTCGCGCGGATGGTGGTCAGCGAGCACGAGTACGTGCCGGCGCCGCCGGCCGTCTGAGGGCCGCCACCGTGGCTCCGGCGCGGGCTGGCCGGCCTCAGCGACGCCGCGACCGGGACGCCGGCACCGACGCCAGTGCGGCGCCTGACTCGCCGGGAGCCGCCGCCTGCAGTGGAAAGTCCCCCACCCGGCGCATGTGCAACCTCTGGCTCAGTTGCTGCGCCAGGATGTCGGCGTCGCGGGCACCGGCCAGCTCGGCGGCGTCGGCGTCCCGCCGCCGGATGGCGTCAACCAGGGCCAGATGCTGATCTAGCGTGCCATCGGGGATGTGCACGTCGAAATCGTGTAGGTAGATCGCCAGGATGCGCTGGCCCTGGTCGAGCAGGGAGCGGGTCCACTGCGCGAAGAACGAATTGCCGCTGGCTTCGGCAATGGCCATGTGGAAGTCCCGGTTGAGCGACACCAGAGCCTCCAGGTTGCCGGTCTGCGAGGCTGAAAGGTGGCTGCGCTGCAAGGCCTCGATGCGCTCCATCTGGGCCGCCGTCCGGGCCAGGGCTGCCAGCCGGGACGTCAGGCGATACATCAGACTGGCTGCATCGACATAACTGGGAACGGCGGCGATGTCGAACGGCGCGACGATGGAACTGCGGTTGCGCAGCGTGACCACCAGCCCCTCGGCCGACAAGCGGATCAGGGCCTCTCGCACCGGCGATCGGGACAGGCGGAACCGTTCGGCTATCTCGCTCTCGTCCAGCAGGGTCCCAGGCGCCAGCGCCAAGTGGAGGATGTCGCGCCGCAGTGACTCATAGACCGCCGTGGAGCCAAAGCCGCGTGCCGGTGACTCGGGCGCCGGCGGGGCTTCCGGCCCCTTGCGCTTGGTCATTTTGTTCCCCTTTGTTCTCGAGGCTGTTCGCGAAATGTCACCACGGTATGGTGCCACAGGACGGCGCGCCCACACGCGTTTGACTATTTGCCGACATGTTGCATACGGGGTGTAGGCAAATTATGATTTTCGACTTTCGCTCCCGACCAAATCCGCGTCCTGCCAGCCCGGCCTCCGCTCTAGCCATTACCTATGTCCCCAAGCTACCGCTCCTGCCTTCGGCCCGACTTGTTCCAGGATCAGGTGGTGCTGGTCAGCGGCGCCGGGGGCGGAATAGGGCGTGCCGTGGCCGCCGCCTTCCGCGAGCACGGAGCCCATGTGGTCGGACTGGACCTGCGTCCGGCGGACGATACCTTCGATTTCAGCGAGCACGTCGCGCTCGACCTGTGCGACGCGGATGCGGTTCGTAGCGTGGTGGATGGCGTGGCAGGCCGCTTCGGACGCATCGACGCGGTGGTCCACTGCGCCGCGATCTATCGACGAGAGCCAGACCCTACGACGGCGCACTGCCCGACTTGGAGCGCAACGTTGCAGGCGAACCTAGGCGGCCTTCTGGCCCTGGACCGCGCCGCGTTGCCGTGGCTGCTCCCTGGGGCTTGCATCGTCCACGTGGGGTCGGTGCGCAGCAGCACAGCGGCGCGCGGTGCGGTGGCATACACCGTGTCCAAGGCGATGGTCGACCAGGCCACCCGGCAACTGGCACTTGAGTGGGCCGGCCGCGGCATCCGGGTCAACGCGGTCGCACCGGGTGACGTCGAGACCCCGATGAATCCACTGCGGCCCGAGGACCCCGGGCAGTCCCAGCTACTGGCGCGCTGCCCATTGGGGCGCATGGGGCAACCGTGGGAGATCGCCGGGGCGATCCTGTTTCTGTGTTCGCCGATGGCCTCGTACGTGCACGGTGCCACGCTCCGGGTGGACGGCGGCTTCCTGGCGCACTGAGGGCCTGATGGACGAATCCCTCCAACCCCAGTGGGCCGTGGTCACAGGCGCTGCCGGCGGCATTGGGCTGGCACTGTGCGATCGTCTGGCGCAGGCCGGCGTTGCGAGCGTAACGCTGGTGGACCGATCTACAGGGGCACTTGAGGCGGTCGCCAGCGAACTGCGGTCGCACTGGCCGGGTACCGCCTTCCAGCCGGTGTGTGCCGATCTATCGATGGCTTCTGGGCGTGAGGCGCTTATAGGACAGTTGTCCGACGTACGCGAGCCGCTGCACATGCTGTTCAACAACGCCGGGGTGCTACCGCGGTCGCCGGTGGACGGGCCCGACTTCATGGCAGATCTGCAGGCCTGTGTGGAGGTCAACCTGACCTCGGTGTACGAGGTCACCCTCGGTCTGCTGCCCCGCCTGGAGCAAGCGCGCGGCAGCGTTGTCATCACGGCCTCGGTGTGTTCCGAGCGGGCCCTGGCCGACGAGGGTGCGTACTGCCTGTCCAAGGCGGGTGTTGCGCAGCTGGCGCGCTCACTGGCGGTAGAACTGGCTCACCGCTCGGTGCGTGTCAATGCCGTCGCGCCAGGGCTGGTGCGCACGCCGATGACGCGCGCGACCACCAGTGACCGGGCCCGGCTGGACCGCTACCTGGCCCGCGTCCCGCTGGCTAGGCCGGCCGAACCGGAAGAAGTTGCGGAGGCCTGCCTGTTCCTTGCATCGTCCCGCGCATCGTTCATCACGGGTGCGCTGCTGCCGGTGGACGGCGGATTCTTGTGTACATGAAGTGCATCGCTGCGCCCAGAACGGTGGGAGCCGAGGTCCGCGGGGACTAGGGAAACGCTGATCAAATCCACTGCATCGTAGTGTCGTGCGTTGAAAGTGTCGACAGGTGTCGACGAAGTAGACGGGGATGGCGATGAAGCAGATGACCTTGGCGGCGGCGGCGGACTTGACGGCCGGGTTCGAACGGTTTCGCAAGCCCACGAGGCGAGATGCGTTCCTGGTCGAGATGCAGACACTGGTGCCCAGGGCCGAACTGGTCGCGCTGATCGAGCCGCACTACCCCAAGCCCGGCAACGGTCGCCCACCCATCGGGCTGGAACGCATGCTGCGGATTCACCTGCTGCAGCACTGGTTCAACCTGGCCGACGCCGCCTGCGAGGAGGCGTTGTACGACTCCGCGGCGCTTCGCGGCTTCGCCGGCATCGACCTGGGGCGTGAGCCAGTACCCGACGCCACCACGATCCTGAAGTTCCGCCACTTGCTGGAGCGGCACGAGTTGGGGCGAGCCATCTTCGCCGAGGTGGGCCGCATCCTGCAGCAGCGCGGCCTGAAACTCAGCGCGGGCACCATCGTGAACGCCACCATCATCGCCGCGCCGAGTTCCACCAAGAACGCGGGGCAGCAGCGCGACCCCGAGATGAAGCAGACGCGCAAGGGCAACCAGTGGCACTTCGGCATGAAGGTACACGTGGGCGCAGACAGCAAGACGGGGCTCGTGCACAGCGCCGTGGTCACCAGTGCGAACGTGCACGACAAGCACCCCTTGGCCGATCTGCTGCGCGGTGATGAGAAGCGCGTCTATGGCGACCGTGGCTACCAGGGCTGCGGCGAGATCATCAAGGCCGCTGCGCCCGAGGCGCGGGACTTCACCAACCGCAGGGTGCGTCAGCCCTGGGGCGAGGACGAGGCCGAGCGGTTGCGCAACCGTACCAAGAGCCGAACGCGGGCGCGGGTCGAGCACCCGTTCCTGGTGCTCAAGCGGCTGTGGGGCTTCGCCAAGGTGCGCTACCGCGGGCTGGCCAAGAACGCGAACCGCACCTTCACGGCGCTGGCGATGGTCAATCTGTACATGGCCGCGAGGCGGGTGCCGGCATTGGTGCGCCCGTACTGAGCAAAAAGCCGGTCACAAGACACGCCCGCATGGCCCGAAGGGCTACAAATTGAACGCCAGCCAGGCCCGCCGGATGACGCGACTCGGTCTGTGCGCCCGCGTGGCTACTTGATCAGCGCGTCTCTTGGGCCTGTTAAAGCAATCGAGGTTTCCTCGAAAGGCGACATCTCCAGCGACTGGCCTGCATCCAGCAAGCTGCGATGATCGAAGGCCATTTCTGGGCGTTTTCCAGCACGCTGTGGGCGGTGAGTTTGAGGTCCTGAAGGTCGTCCGGGCAGAAGTTTGCTGGGGCGCGACGCCAAAGACGGCCACGACCCGTGCAAGCGCCGCTTCTGTGCCCAGCCGCATGCCCAGCGGCTGTACCGCCATCCACACCGCCTCCACGCGGATCAACCCAGCACCTCACGCAGCCAGGCCGCACTGACGCTGTCCAAGGGCAGGGTCCAGGCGTCCTTAGGGGGGCCGCGGTGTGGGTCTGCACGTCTACCGTGCCGGGTTGGTCTGGCGCCGTGCGCGGTCAACCACCATCGGCAGCTGGACGAAGCTCGGCGCAGCAGCAGGGGCCCCCGAACCGAGCCCCGCCGCCAACGACACCACCAACTCGGTCTCATGCTCGCGCACCCAGCGCCGCAACATATTGGCGTTGAATCCGTTTGCAAGCGCCACCGCCGCCGTCGAGGCGCCCGGCTGGCGCGCCAGATCGATCACCCTGGCCTTGAACTCGTCAGAGTGCCGGCGCCAGCCTCGCTTGGCCGGCCTTGCCCCACCGGGCTTGCTCTCGATTGTGTCAATGTGTCCATGCAGTTGTGTGTGGACACAAGCATCCTCGACCGCCTATGCAGGCTCAAGGTGGGTTGGCCTGACGCATACATCGCTCGATGCCGCTTTACGTCTCGTCGGCGCGGGCTTGGGTTTAGCGGTCTTGTCCATGGAGCCCGCGACACCTCATGCTGACGCTGGGCGTCTCGTGTTCGTGCCGTTGACCGAGACATGGGCAGTCAGGAAGTTGGTGGCTATCGCCCGTGAGGAACCCTAGTCCTCTACGTCGGTAACCCTGCTTGCGCGGCACCTGGAACGAGCTGCGCGCTGAGCGATAACTGGTCTTGTTGACAACTATTTATAGTCTGCTAGATCATTCGCCCCCATGAGCAGCAACACCATGAGCTTTGCCTTGCCCGAGGCGATGCGCCGCTACGTCCATCAGCGCGTGGCCTCCGGCCAGTACGGCAATACCAGTGAGTACCTGCGTGAATTGATCCGACGAGACCAGGAAGAGCAGGCCAAGAAGCGGCTGCGAGAACTGATCGAAGAAGGCCTGAACTCAGGCCCTGCTCGCGCATTGACCACCGAGCGTGTGGCCGAACTGAAGGGACGGGCGCTGGGTTGACTTTGAAGCCAGCCCGTTTACGTCCCCAGGCTGAGACGGATCTCGTCACAGCGGCCCAGCACTACGCCAAGGAAGGTGGCACAGACTTGGCTGAGCGCATGTTCGACGCGGCCCTTAAAGCTCTCGAACCCGTTGAACGAATGCCTGCGATCGGCTCACCGCGCCCGGGGCAGTTATGCGACATCCCCGGTCTGCGCGCTTGGCGCGTGGAGGGGTTTCCTATGCAGTGGTTCTACTTCGAGGCGTCGGACCACCTGGATGTCGTGCGCCTGCTGGGAGATCGGCAGGACATTGCTGGCATTCTTGAATCTGGTGCTTGACGGGTCGCGTTGGTGCCGTTCACCGGCCTGAAGAGAGTGAACCCGCGCACCCTGCAGTCCATTTGAAGCCTGACGCGCTGCGCCCAGATGTCCTTGAGCTTGAACGGCGCCTTCCGCCCGACGATCCAGCCCTTGTTCCACGGCTCGCGATGAGACGTGCTGTCTGTAGCTCCCACGATGAATCTCCATGCATTTGACGGCAGCGCGCCGCCGCCGGGGCGCCAGCACCGACCGTCATGCTGGATGTCCATCATTGACATCTTTGGATATCATGGGCCAGGTCACGATCAAGGAGACTGTCGGTGGGCATGAACGTCAATCTCACGCCGCAGCTTGAGGAGTTGGTCCGGTCTAAGGTCGCCTCCGGCATGTACACCTCGGCCAGCGAAGTCGTGCGCGAGGCGCTGCGCTTGATGGACGAAAAGGACCGGCTGCGCGCCGCCAAGCTCGAACAACTGCGCGAAGACATTCGCCAGGGCCTGACCAGCGGACCAAGCCAGGCATGGAGTGCCGAGGAGGCCAAGCGAGAAGGCCGGGCGCGGCGCGCTCGCGAGT
The DNA here is from genome assembly GCA_044358945.1 of Rubrivivax sp. GTDB lineage: Bacteria > Pseudomonadota > Gammaproteobacteria > Burkholderiales > Burkholderiaceae_C > Rubrivivax. The sequence goes on along the minus strand of JBIKMY010000016.1, from coordinate 595 downwards.
CTGCATAGCCGGCGATGGCACACGTCACCCGCCGGCCGCTGGCGGCGGCCGACATCCTCGACATCTGGGATCACATCGCCGAGGACAGTCTGGATCAGGCCGATCGATGGGTCGACAAGCTGGACGAGAAGTTCGGGATCCTCTCGGCACAGCCCTTGATGGGGCGAGCTCGGAAAGAGCTGGCGGCCGATCTGCGCAGCTTTCCGTTCGGGCGGTACGTCATCTTCTACGTGCCTATCGAAGGCGGCATCGATGTCGTGCGGGTGCTGCACAGTGCCCGAGACGTCGACGCTGCGTTTGGCGGAGCCGTACGTCGCCGGTAGCTGCTTGGAGGTCTACACCTCAGAGACGGTTCGTGGTGAGTCGGTCTGGTAAGGCGCGAGTCGCGGGTCCTGATCGAGGCCGTTGAAGCGCAGCCCCCGGCCAGGAGCGGTCAGTTGCATCCCATGTGGCGTCGATACATCTCGGCGTTGTGCCCGGCTGGAATGTTCTTGCAGGGGTCCTCGGCGTATCCGCGCAGGATGTTGTACCTCTTGATCTGTTCCGCTTCGAGGTACCGCACCGTCTTTAGATGCTGCGACAGATGGATGAAGCG
>JBIKMY010000275.1:0-3710 GCA_044358945.1 Rubrivivax sp. | reverse complement strand
GCTGCGCAGGAACCGGTCACCCTGATCGACGCGCACCATCACTTCTGGAACCTCGACCAGAACCCCTATCCCTGGCTGAGCGATCACCTCGAACCCCACTTCTTTCTGGGCAACTACGACGCGCTCAAGCGCAACTATCTGGTGGCCGACTACCGGCGCGACAGTGCCGCGCACCGCGTGATCGCCACCGTGCACTGCGAAGCCGAGTGGAGCCGCGACGATCAAGTGGGCGAAACGGCCTGGCTGGACGCGCTGCATCGCCAGGAAGGTCTGCCCACCGCCGTGGTGGCCCATGCCTGGTTCCACACGCCCAACAGCCAGGAAGTGCTGGCGCGACAGGCGCAGTACCCGCTGGTGCGGGGCATCCGCTCCAAGCCCGTGACCGCGCTGCGGCCCGACCTGATGCAAAGGGGCCTGCCCGGCAGCATGCAAGACCCCAGCTGGCTGGAGGGCTACGCGCGTCTGCAGGATCACGGCTTCACCTGGGACCTGCGCGTGCCCTACTGGCACCTGCCCGAAGCCGCCGAGGTGGTGGCCCAGTTCCCGGGCATCCCGGTGGTGCTGAACCATACCGGCTTTCCATGGGACCGCAGCGAGGACGGCCTGGCCGCCTGGCGGCGCGCGATGGAGGTGATCGCGCGCCAGCCGCACGTCTGGCTGAAGGTCTCCGAGTTCGGCCTGCGAGACCAGCCCTGGGACTACGCGTCCAACCGCCGCATCGTGCTGGACGCCATCGCGATCTTCGGCATCGAGCGCTGCATGTTCGCTTCGAACTTCCCGGTCGCTGGGCTGCGGGTGGACTACGACACCCTGGTGCGGTCCGTGGCGCGCATGGTGGCCGGGTTCAGTGCGCAAGAGCGGCACGCCTTCTTCGTGGGCAATGCTGCAAGCTTCTACCGCCTGGACGTCGCGGCCCTGTAGAGGCGCGACGAGGCCTGTCGAGAACAGTAGGGGTGCCCGGCGCCTGCACGCCGGGTCCACCCCAGGCGCGGCTCTATGATCCAGGCGCCTCTTCACCCCTGCAGCGCCCCTTCATGAGCTACCGCACCCTGATCCAGGCCGCCGATCTGGCGCGCCTGCTGCAAGACGCCCGAAACGAAGTCGCCCTGTTCGACCTCAGTTTCGATCTCACGGACCCCGCAGCCGGCAAGCGCAGCTTCTTGGCCGGCCACCTGCCCGGCGCCCGCTATCTGAACCTGGACGAAGACCTGAGCGGCCCCAAGACAGGCCGTAACGGACGTCACCCCTTGCCAGACCGGGACGCCTTTGCCCAGCGGATGGCGCAGCAGGGGGTCAGAGAAGGGTCGCAGGTGGTGGTCTACGACGCCTCAGGCGCCATGTTCGCCGCCCGGTTGTGGTGGATGCTGCGATGGGTGGGCCACGAGGACGTGGCCGTGCTCGACGGCGGCCTGCAGGCCTGGAAGGCCCAGGGCCTGCCACTGGAGACTGGCGAGCCCGCGGCGCCCCCCACTGCTCGCTCGTCAGAAGACAGCGGGGCCGTGCAAGCACGTCCACCTGCGTGCGCACCCACCGTGGACCGCACCTTCCTGCTGCACAACCTCGCCCATCCCACCCGCTTGGTGGTGGACGCCCGATCGCCGGACCGCTTCCGCGGCGAGAACGAGACACTGGACCCCATTGGCGGGCGCATTCCGGGGGCGCGCAACCGCTTTTTCAAGGACAACCTCGGCGCCGATGGTTGCTTCAAGGCCGCCGAGTTGCTGCGTTCGGAGTTTCAGGCGCTGACCGGCGGCCGGCCCGCCGACGAACTGGTTATGCAGTGCGGCTCAGGCGTCACGGCCTGTCACCATCTCCTGGCGCTGGCCCACGCCGGCCTGGACGGTGCGGCGCTGTACCCGGGTTCCTGGAGCGAATGGTCGGCCTGGCCGGATGCCCCCGTGGCCACCGGGCCGACCTGAGCGCCTTCAGTCTCCGAACCTGTCTTCCAGATAGGCCAGCAAGGTGCGCAGTCCCTGCGCCTCGCCACCCACGGGCCGGCCGGGACGGGCGGCATCGTTCCAGGCGAACAGGTCCAGGTGCAGCCAGTCCAGGCCCTCGGGTACGAAGTCCTCGAGGAACAGCGCTGCCGTCACCGCCCCAGCCATGGGGCCGCGGCCGGTGTTGACGATGTCGGCGATGTCGCTCTCGATCAGGGGGTGGTAGGGCTTCCACAGCGGCAGGTGCCAGAGCGGGTCTTCCTGCTCCAGGCCCCGGTCCACCAGTTCGCGCGCCAGTTCCATGCGGCGGCAGAACAGGGCCGGCAACTGCGGGCCCAGGGCCACGCGCGCCGCACCGGTCAGCGTGGCCAGGTCGATCACCAGTTCCGGGTTGCGCTCGGCCGCGTAGGCCAGGGCGTCGCACAGGATGACACGGCCCTCGGCATCGGTGTTGCCGATCTCGATGTGCAGGCCCTTGCGCGTCTTGATGACGTCGCCCGGGCGGAAGGCGTTGCCCGAGATGGCGTTGTCCACGGCCGGGATCAGCAGTTGCAGGTTCACTGGCAGCTTCAACGCCATGACCATGGCGGCCAGGCCCAGGGCATTGGCGGCGCCGCCCATGTCCTTTTTCATCCAGCGCATGCCGTCGGCGGGCTTGATGTCCAGGCCGCCAGAGTCGAAGCACACGCCCTTGCCCACCAGCGTGAGCTTGCGGTGCTTGGGGCTGCCCCAGTTCAGCTCGATCAGGCGCGCAGGCCGGCTGGAGGCCCGGCCCACGGCATGCACCGCCGGGAAGCCGCTGGCAAGCAGCGCATCCCCCACCACCTCGCGGAATTTCCCCCCATGCGCCCGCGCCACGGCCTTGACCGCGGCCGACAGCTCTGCCGGGCCCATGTGCTCGGCTGGCGTGTTGACCAGGTCTCGCGTGGCCGCGATGGCCGTGGCCAGCAGCAGCCCGCGCGAGGCCGCCTCGGACGGCGCCATCTGCAGCTCGGCGGCGGCGCGCCTGGGCGGCTTGTAGAGGCCAAACACGTAGGCGCCCAGTTCCCAGGACAAGGCCGCCGCCTGCGGGTCGGGCTTCAGCCCGTCAGCGCCCAGCCGGTAGCGCCCTTCGGGCAGGGTGCGCGGCAGGGCCGCCAGGGCATAGGGGTGGTCCGGGGACTTCACGCCCGCCCACACGGTGGCCAGCCGGCCTGAGGCATCGGGCACCAGGGCGTGGGTGTCGGGTGCCCCGACAAAGCCCGTGGTGGCCAGCCACTGCCGTGTGGCCGGCGGCAGGCTCTGTGTGCGGGCCTCGAAGGACGCCTTGTCGACGAGGTGGATGGGGGTGGCCGAGGCCACCGGCTTCTTCAACTGAACGGTCATGCAGAGTCCGGAGAACGTGCGCTCGGGCGTTGCAGGGGCGAGGCCTCAGACCGCAGAGGCGGTGGAGGCGGCTTCGCGTTGCTGGCGCCACTCCACCAGCCGGCGCATGTGGCGCATGGAGATCTGGTGGGCGTGGATCAGGCCCAGGGCGCCGTTCTTGTGCAACTCCAGCACCTTCGCGTCGCTCAGCGCCGCGAACTTTTTCTCGTCCACGGCCAGGAAGCCATCGACCGTGAGGGTCTTGCCGTCCGGCAGGGTGGCATCGAAGCGCATCTCGGTCAGCAGGTCGGCCTGGACCAGGGCTTCGCCGAACAGCCGCGTGCGCTGCACCTCGGCCTCTATCTTCTCCAACTGATTGCGCACGGCGCTCAAGTGCTCACTAGGCTGACCGTCATCGTTGAAGAGCGC
>JBIKMY010000274.1:0-3711 GCA_044358945.1 Rubrivivax sp. | reverse complement strand
GCTGAACAGCGACAGGGCGAAGGTGGCTGCCGTGGCGCCCAGCGTGGTGGTGTTGGCCGGCAGGCTGACGAACGTGGGGTCCGAGAAGGTACCAGACCCCCCGGACGAACTGCCCTGCCCGCTGGCAATCCCCTGCCCTGTCTGCGTCACCAGAGAGCTGTAGTTGTTGCCGAAGGTGAGGTAATTGCCCCCGCCCAGGGAGTACCCGGGCACCCCGCCTTGCAGGCCGCGCAAGTCGTTGCCACCCAGCTTGACGCCCAGCGCGCGGCCGAAGGTGTCGTCCGCCTCCACGATGCGCGCCTCGATCAATACCTGGCGCACCGGCACGTCTACCTTGGCAATGAGCGCCTGCACCTGCTCCAGCTTGCTGGCGATATCGGTGACGAACAACTGGTTCGTCCGTACTTCGGCGATCACGCTGCCGCGCGGCGACAGGATGCGCGCGGCGCCCGGTGAGCCGCCGCCACCCGAACCGCCTGCCCCCAGCGCGGCGCCTATCGCCCCCCCACGGCCCAGGGCCGCCAATGCGGGCGTTGAACCACCAGCCCCGCTACCGCCCGCACCGCCACCACCGCCGCCGAGGGCGCGCGCCAACGCTTCGGCCTTGCTGTAGTTCAGCTGGAAGGACTGGGTCCGCAGGGGCTCCAGGTCGGCCAGCTTGTTGCGGGCTTCGAGTTCTGCCTGGTCCTTGGCGTTAAGCTCCTCCTTGGGCGCGACCAGCAGCACGTTGCCGTTCTTGCGCACCCCCAGGCCCTTGCTCTGCAGGATGATGTCCAGCGCCTGGTCCCAGGGCACGTCCTTCAGGCGCAGCGTCACACTGCCCGTGACGGTGTCGCTGGTGACGACGTTGAAGTTGGTGAAGTCGGCCACCACCTGCAACAGGGAGCGCACCTCGATGTTCTGGAAGTTCAGCGACAGGCGCTCACCGCTGTAACCCGAGCCTTGCGTCAGACGGTTGGGGTCCGAGCGCACCGGCCGCACCTCCAGCACGAACTGGTTGTCGGTCTGGTAGGCGCTGTGCTCCCAGGCGCCCCGAGCCTCCACGATCATGCGCACCTTGTCGCCGTTCTGCACGGTGGACACCGCCTGCACCGGGGTGCCGAAGTCCGTCACGTCCAGGCGTCGGCGCAAGGCCTCCGGCAGCGCGGCCCCCAGGAATTCCAGGGCCAGGTTCTGGCCCTGGTTGCGGATGTCCACCACCGTGTCCGCGCTGGGCAGGGTCACGAGGATGCGCCCCGCGCCTTCCACACCGCGCCGGAAGTCGATGTCGCGCAGGGCCTGGGACGGCACGCCAGCGGCCGGCAACCTGGCGGCTGCAGACGGCGCCGCGCCCGCTGCACCCGCCGCGCCCGCGGAAGGCGCCGCAGCGCCCGCCACAGCCGACGCGTCAGCGGCCTCCAGCCGCACCAGCAGGGCCTTGCCCTCGATCCGGGTCTGGTAGGCCGACGGTCGAGCCAGGTTCAGCACGACGCGGGTGCGCTCGCCCGCCTCCGCCACCGTGACGGTGCGCAGATTTCCCTGGTTCACTTCCACCAGGCCACTGCTGAGGGCATTGGACACGCCAGCGAAGTCCAGCGCGATACGTGGCGGGGTCTGGACCGCGAAACCGGCCGGCGGGCGCGTCAGGGGCTGGTTGAATTCGAGCCTGACGACTTCGACGCCGCCCTGCACCGTGCTGCTCACGGACTGCAGGGCGATCTGCGCCCAGGACAGGATGGGTGCAAGCGCCAGCAACGGCCAGGCGAACCAGGCCCGGAACAGGGATGGGCGCAGGATGCGCGCGCGGGCCGGCACAGGCCCCACTCGATCATTCGTCATCGGGCGCCCTCCTGGGCCTGGATTGAAGCGGTGCGCTCGACCCATTCGCCAGAGGCCTCCTGCACCACCTCGCGCAGTTCGATCCGGCCCTCTTCGATCTTGACCACCCGGCCGTTGTTCTGCCCCATGTAGTCACCCAACCTTACTTGATAGAGCATCTTGTCGACACTGACCAGCGCCACCGATCGGCCCTGGCGTAGCAGCGTACCCGCCATGGCCATGGCTTCCAGTTCATAGGCCTCAAGCGGCTCGCGCCGCCGGCGCAGCTCCGCCGCCAGACGCGGGCTCGCCTGCGCCGATTCAACCTTCATCGCAGACCTCAGCCGGTGAGCGTCAAACGGGTCGGTACCGGACTGTCCCTCGTAGGGATGGGGCTCAAAACGCGTCGGAGCGGGCAAGGCCTGCATCCCGAACTTCACTTCGCGGCGCTGCTGCTCGGTCCAGGCCTGCAGCTCGTCTTCCGAGACATTGCACCCGGCAAGCCCTGGCAAGACTGCCGCAACCAGCGCCGTGGCGAACAGCCCCCGGTACCGGAACAAGCCAAGCGCCGGCCTCACTTCTTGCCCCCCTTGGCAGCAGCCTGACGGGCTGCAGTCTCTGCGGGGTCCACATAGCGGTAGGTCTTGACGGTGGCCTCCAGCGTGAGCTCAGGCGCCACGTTGCGCGCCACCTCCTGAGGCTGCTTGGCCAGAGCGGGCCCGGTCAGGACCATGTCGTGCAGGGTGACGATGCGCGACAGGTTGGCGATGTCCGCCACGAAGGAGCCGATGTCGTGGTATTTGCCCGTCACCTTCAAGGCGATGGGCAATTCGGCGTAGTAGTCGCGCACCAGCACCTGCCCGGGCTTGAAGGACTCGAACTGCAGCCCCCGGCCCAGCCCTGACTGGTTGATGTCGGACAGCATGCCGTCGAGCTCGGCCCTGCCAGGCAACTGCTTCTCCACCTGGTTCACGTATTCCTGCACCTGCAGCTTCTGCTTGCGCAACTCCACCAGGTTGGTGGCTTGGTTCAGCTTGGTGCGGAACTCTTCGCGCAGCACCTGTTCGCGGCCGCGCTGCGCCTCCAGGCGGGAGGCGGCATCGGACAGCACCAACACCCATCCCACGGCCAGCACGCAAATCACCGTCAGCCCCCACACTGCCGCCCTGGGCAGCAAGGGCCACTGGCCGGGCTGGCTGGGATTGAGCCCCTGGAACTGGGCCGACGCGCGCTCCAGGAGCAGCCTGACATCCAGGGCCGGCAGGCGGCGGGCGCGGCGTGAGAAGAAGGAAACCATGGCTGCGCTCAGGAGGTCGTGGCACCGGCCGGCTTCTTGGCCGCCGGCTCCGCAACAGGCCGCTTGACCTTCAGGCGAACCGAGAACTCGTAGACCCGCCCGCGCTCGCGCGAGGTGACATCGGCCACGGTGGACTTCACCTCGATCAATTCGGGCCGCTCAACCCAGTCCCCGCTCTGGGCGGCATTGCGCAGCAGTTCCGACACCCGTTCATTGGACTGCGCCAGGCCGGTCAATACGACATCGCCGCCCGCCTGCACCAGGGACTTCAGCACCAGCCCTTCGGGCGCCAGGCGCACCAGTTCGTTGAGCAGATGGACTGGCACGTTGCGGTCGGTCTGCAGGTCTTCGATGGCCTGCAAGCGGGCCTTCAAGGCGTCGATCTCGGCCCGCAGCGAGGCGATGTCCTTGATCTGGCCATCCAGCCGGGAAATCTCGGTCTGGAGGTAGGCGTTGCGCTCCTCCTGGGCAAAGGTCAGTTGGGTCAGGCCTGACAGGCCGGCGGCCACCAGGCCCAGGCCGGCAGCGGCGCTGAGCGCCACGCCCAGGAAGAAACGGCGGCTGCGCGCCAGGCGTCGGGTCTCGCGGTGGGGCAGCAGGTTGATGAGGATCATGGA
>JBIKMY010000273.1:0-3737 GCA_044358945.1 Rubrivivax sp. | reverse complement strand
CGCGCCGCTTCACCGCCTCCAGCGACGTCTTCCACCACGGCCAGCGCAGCCCGCTGGCCAGCGTGAACTTCATCGCGGCGCACGACGGCTTCACCCTGGCGGACTTCACCAGCTACACGCGCAAGCACAACGAGGCCAACGGCGAGGGCAACCGCGATGGGCGCGACGATGAGATCGGCGACCCGCTCAACGGCGAGCGCTTCGGCACTCCCGATGCGGCAGCCGCCAGCCCTGCCGAGGGCCCGAGCGCAGACCCGGCGGTGACCGAACGCCGCCACCGCGTGCGCCGCGCCCTGCTGGCCACGCTGCTGCTGGCCCAAGGCACGCCCATGCTGTGCGCCGGCGACGAGATCGGCAACACCCAGGGCGGCAACAACAACGCCTACTGCCAGGACAACGCCGTGGGTTGGCTGGATTGGGCCGAGGCCGACACGGGCTTGCGCGACTTCGTGGCCGAGGTGCTGGCCCTGCGGCGCGCCGAGCCCGCCCTGCACCATGACCAGTGGTTCCACGCCTCCAGTGTCACGCCGGGTGAGCGCACCCTGGCCTGGTTCACGCCCGGCGGCGCCGAGATGCACGTGCACGACTGGCACGACGGTGGCCAGCACGCGTTCGCCTGCCGCATCGATGGGGACGCGGCGCTGATGATCGCCTTCAACCCCGAACCCGTGGCCACCGCCTTCACCCTGCCCGCGGGCCCCTGGGCGCTGTGCCTGGACTCCAGCGGCCAGACGCACCGCGGCCCCGTGCCTGCCCGCCCCAACCCTTTGAACGTACCGGCACACAGCCTGGTGGTGCTGAAGGCGTTGGATTGAGCTCACTTCGCGGACTGAAGCCACCCCAAGGCATGCTCTGCACGCTCTGCACGCCCACAGACCCACCGCCGATCCACGCCCCATGAACCTGCACCAACGCGCCAGCGGCGTCCTGCTGCACGTGACCTCCCTGCCCGGGGCCCACGGCATTGGCGACTTCGGCCCCGAGGCCTACCACTTCGCGGACTGGCTGCAGGCCTGCGGCCAGAAGGTCTGGCAGTGGCTGCCCACCACCCCCATCGGCCCGGGCGACTCGCCCTACCAGAGCGTGAGCGCCTTTGCCGGCAGCCCGCTGATGGTGGCCCTGGAGCCGCTGGTGCAGCGCGGCTGGCTGGCCGCGCCGGCCCTGCCGGACGGCGGGTTTAACGCCCGTCAGGTGGACTTCGGCCGCGTCGTGCCCTGGCGCATGGCGCGCCTGCGTGAGGCTGCCGCGGGCTTCGTCGCCCACGCATCGCACGAGGACCGCGCCGCCTTCGCCCAGTGGTGCGGGGCCCAGGCCCACTGGTTGGACGACTACACCCTGTTCATGGCGCTGGAGACGGCCCACGGCGGCCAGCCCTGGTGGCTGTGGGAGGAGGCCCTGGCCTCACGCAGGAAGCCGGCGCTGAAGGCTGCGCGCAAGGCCCATGCCGATGAGGTGGCCTTCTGGCAGTTCGTGCAGTGGTGCTTCGACGTGCAGTGCGCTGCGCTCAAGGGCTACTGCAACGACCGCGGCATCGCCCTCATGGGGGACCTGCCCATCTTCGTTGCCCACCACAGCGCGGACTGCTGGGCCCGGCCCGACCTCTACCTGCTCGACGATCACCACCAGCCCACCGTGGTGGCCGGCGTGCCTCCGGACGACCTGGGCCCCCTGGGCCAGCGCTGGGGCAACCCGCTGTACCGCTGGGATCGCATGGCCCAGGAAGGCTTTGCCTGGTGGACGGCCCGCGTGCAGCGCGCGCTGCACCAGGCCGATGTGTTCCGTATCGACCACTTCCGCGGCTTCGCCGCATACTGGCAGATCCCCGCCCACAGCCCGGACGCCAAGACCGGCCGCTGGCTCCAGGGCCCGGGTCAGGCGCTGTTCGACGCCATCGCGCGCGAGCTGGGTGAGCTGCCCATCATCGCGGAGGACCTGGGCTTCATCACCCCCGACGTGCACGCCCTGCGCGACGGCTGCGGCTTCCCGGGCATGAAGATCCTGCAGTTCGCCTTCGGCGGCGACGGTGAGCACGAGTACCTGCCCCACAACTACCCCCGCCACGTGGTGGTCTACACCGGCACGCACGACAACGACACCACGCAGGGCTGGTGGGCGCAGGCGCAGGAAAGGGAGAGGCGCTACGCGGGCAGCTACCTCGCCTGCGGCGCGGCCGACGTGCACTGGGCCATGATCCGCGCCGCGCTGAACTCGGTGGCCCACCTGGCCGTATTCCCGCTGCAGGACGTGCTGGGCCTGGGCAGCGAGCACCGCATGAACATCCCTGGCACCCTGGGCGGCACCAACTGGACCTGGCGCTTCACCTGGGACATGGTCGGCCCCGAACCCGGCCGCGTGCTGGGCCTGCTCACGGCGGCCAGCGGCCGCGGCAGTTTCGAGTTGCTGGGCATCGGCGTGCCGCCCAAGGCGGCGCTGGTGCTCGATTACTGAGGGGCCTTCACGTCTTGTAGTACTGCACCTGCTGCGTGCTGGCCAGCAGCAGCCCGTCGGCGCTCCAGAGTTCGCCCATCTGGTCGCAGTAGCCGTCGCGCAGCACCTGGGCGCGTGCCTGCCCGAACAGGGGGCGGATGCCTTGCGCCGCGAGCAGGGCCGCGTCCGTGTGGAAGTACATGGTCATGGTGACCGTACCGGCCGGGCTGCGCTGGTGGCGGCGCACCCAGGTGCGCGGCGCAAAGCAATCGCAGGCCGCGGCCAGCGAGGGGAAATCCAGCGGGCGCGGAGGTTCGTCACGCAGCCACAGCCGCGTCAGCGAGTCGGGCTGCTCCACGCCGTCAAAGTCCGCTCCCATGCCTCCACAGACAAAGCGCATGTCGTAGCGGGAGATCCACGCGGGGTAGCCCAGGCTGGACCGCTTCTCAAGGCTGTCGAACGCGGGCATGCCATCCGGCATCACCGCCTCGGGCGCACTCCAGGTCGGGCGCCGCACCGCCAGCAAGGCGGTGCCGCTGGCCACCACCTCGCCGGCCTGGCTCATCAGCAGCAGCCAGTGCTGGGTGGATCGGTTGGTGCGCAACGGCCGGGCCTCCACCTCGAAGCTGCCGTCGGCCACCGGCGCGGCGTAGTTCACCGTCAAGGACACCGGATCCCCCAGCCGGGCCGGGTGCTGCAGCGCGGCCTGCAGCATCTGCGCGGCCGTCATGCCGCCGTAGGGGCCCACCATGTTGGCGTACGCCGGGCTGGTGGTGCCCGTGAAGCGGTGCTCGCCCGCAGATTGCAGGCCCAGCGCAGTATCGAAGGGGTGGCTCATGGCAATAACGCAGTCGTTGCAGGGCGTCAGACCGACAGCGTAACCGGCCCCCACAGGCGGCGTCTGTGGCCCCCCGTAACATCAGCGTTATGCGACTGCCCTGCCTTGACGCAACTGCCCCGTCCGGCGCGCCCCTCAATTCACTGCCACGCCATCGGATTTTCACGGGTTCGAGGGCCGTCGAGGGGTTGCGCAGTGGCACAAGAGACAGACGGCTGACAAGTTGGATGGCAGGGGCCAGGTTGATGGCGCTGCACTTGCGGGGGAGGCTGAGCCTGCTCTCGGTGACGCGTGCTGCACGCCGCCCATGCGGCTCCTGGGGCAGCCTCTGAAATGACCTCGGCCCCCGCAGTGCACCCCGCAAGCCGCGGCAGGGGGCCTCGGGCGGGTGTGCCGTGAGCCCCGAGACGGTGCTGCTGCTGGCTGGCGCCGTGGCCGCAGGGTTTGTGCAGGGCGTGGCGGGCTTTGCTTT
>JBIKMY010000272.1:0-3748 GCA_044358945.1 Rubrivivax sp. | reverse complement strand
GCCTGGGCGCCGAGCGCGCGCTGGCCGTGGGCCTGGTGAACACCGTGTCACCCGATGCCGCCGCGCTGCACGCCCATGCCGATGGTCTGGCCCGGCGCATCGCCGCCAAGAGCCCGCTGGCCGTGGCCGGCAGCAAGCGTGCGCTGAACTTCGCACGCGACCACGGCACGGCGCAGGCGCTGGAGCAGATGACGCTGCTGCAGAGTGCCATCTTCGACATCGACGAGATGACGGCGGCGATTGCCGCCTGGAAGGACAAGCGCGAGGCCGCTTTCGAGCCGCTCGCGCCCGTTCAGAACCCTTGACGGGCCTAAGTGAGCCGGCCCGTCAGGCCGCCTACAGCGCGGTGAACAGCGGGTCGTGCCGGCTGCGGGGGCGGTAGGCCGACACGCGGCGCGCGATCTCGGCGATGTGCTCGGGCGTGGTGCCGCAGCAACCGCCGGCGATGTTGAGAAAGCCGCTGCGGGCAAAGCCTTCCATCAGGCCGCCCGTCACTTCCGGCGTCTCGTCGAAGCCGGTCTCACTCATGGGGTTGGGCAAGCCCGCGTTGGGGTAGCAGCTGATCCAGGTGTCCGCGGCCACCTTGGCCAGCTCTTCCAGGTAAGGGCGCATCAGCGCTGCGCCCAACGCGCAGTTCAGGCCTACGGCCAGCGGGCGGGCATGGCGCACCGAGTGCCAGAACGCGCCCACCGTCTGCCCCGACAGGATGCGCCCCGAGGCATCGGTCACCGTGCCGCTGATGATCACGGGCAGACGCTCGCCCGTCTCCTCCATCAACTCGTCCAGGGCAAACAGCGCTGCCTTGGCGTTGAGGGTGTCGAAGATGGTTTCCACCAGGAAGAGATCGCAGCCGCCTTCCAGCAGGGCCTGCGCCTGCTCGCGGTAGGCCGCGCGCAGTTCGTCAAAGCTGACGTTGCGCGCGCCGGGGTCGTTCACGTCGGGGCTGATGCTGGCCGTGCGCGGCGTGGGGCCCAGCGCGCCGGCCACGAAGCGCGGCCGGTCCGGCGTGCTGTAGCGGTCGCAGGCCTGGCGCGCAAGACGCGCAGCGGCCACGTTCATCTCACGTGCCAGGTGGGCCAGGCCGTAGTCCTCCTGCGCGATGGAGGTAGCCCCGAAGGTGTTGGTCTCCACGATGTCGGCGCCGGCGGCCAGATACTGCTCGTGGATGCGCTCGATGACATCGGGCCGCGTCAGCACCAGCAGGTCGTTGTTGCCCTTGAGGTCTTTCGGGTGATCGGCCAGGCGCGCGCTGCGAAAGTCCGCCTCGGTGAGCTTTTCCCGCTGGATCATGGTGCCCATCGCACCGTCCAGGATGACGATGCGTTGTTGGAGAATGCCGGGCAAGGCAACCGCGCGGGTGTAGGCGATCCGTTGAACGTTCATGCGGTCGATTGTAGGAACCGCCCTTACCCCCGATGAGACACCTGACCCCCACCGAAGCCTGGCACCTCCTGCAGCAAACGCCCGAGGCGCTGTTCGTGGATGTGCGCATGGAGATCGAGTACCTCTATGTCGGCCACCCCCCTGGCGTGGTGCACGTGGCCTGGTACGAGTACCCCGAGATGCAGGCCCACCCCGAAGCCTTCGCCCAGCAGGTGCTGCGCGAGGCCGGCGGGCGCACCGACCGGCCGGTGGTGCTGATCTGCCGCTCCGGCAAGCGCACGGTGGAAGCCGGCCAGGCGCTGGAGGCGGCGGGCTTCGGCGATGTCGTCAACGTGCTGCATGGCTTCGAGGGCGAACTCGACGAGCACTTCCAGCGCGGGCGCCTGAACGGCTGGCGCTGCGAAGGGCTGCCCTGGGAACAGCTGTAACACCCGGTGCGCTGGCTGGCCCTCAAGGCGCAGCCAGGGCGAGTTCCAGCGTCTCGCCCCCCGGCAGTACCGTCAGGCGGGCCCGCGCCGGCAGATGGTGCTGAGCCGGATTCAGCCAGACCTCCACCTGCGTGTCATAGGGCCGGCGCGGCTCGCGCGTCAGGTGCAGCGCCTCGGTGACGGCGCCTGCCGGCAGGTCCAGGCGCTGGCGGCCCTGCACCACGAAGGTCCAGGTATCGACATCCGCGCGGGCGCCCGTAACCGACAGGGCGATGCGGCTGCCCGCGGGGTAGCGCGCCGGCGCGGCCTCGACGATGGCGGCCAGTTGCACCATCCAGCTCAAACGGTCTTGCCCGCCGGGCCACAGCGCCTGCGCCGCCGGGGTGCCGGAATAGGTGATGCGGCCTGCGGCGTGGTCGAAGTTGGCCGCCAGACGGTCCTTGCCGCGCCGTCGGTCCACGAAGCGCTCGGGCATCAGGCCGTTCGGCCCCAGGGCGCCCCGGCTGCTCATACCCAGCACCTCCAGCCCCAGCGCCGTGCCCTTGAGATCCAGCGCGTAGCCCGCCGCGGTGCGTTCCATCACGAGCTCGGCCTGACCTGATAGCGCGCCCCGCCGCAGCGCAAAGAGCAGCCGAAAGGGCGGCGGCATCTGGGTGTCGTACACGGGGGGCGGCGCGTCACCCTCGGCGGGCAGGGCGGCCGTCTGGACGGACGGGAGGGCCGGTGGGGCGGAAAGGACTGGGAGCGCGGTCTGCAAAGCCGCGGCGGCGGCCGGTGACGAGGCAGGCGCTTCAGCGAGAACCGGCGCAGCGGGGCTCTGGTTCCCGCCGGGCGCCAGGTCCGCCCGATGCAGCAGGGGCGCGGCCGCGGGCGGGGGGCTCAGGGACGGGGCACGCACCTCGGCAGGGCCGACAGGGCCAACAGGCTGGACGGGGCGTGCCAGGCCCACCGGATCGCGCAGGCGCGAGACCACCACCGCACCCACCGCCCCAGCCGTCACCTCCACCCGCGCCGCTGCGGCTCCCTCGGCCCGGACGCCCTCCAGCGGCGAGGTCGGGTCCAGAGCGCCCAGCACCACCCCATGCGCCAGCAACACGCCGGCCAGGACCCAGGCGCCTTCGGTCAGGCGCAGGCCCGCAGGCGGTTCAGGTGCGGCGCTCACCTGGGGGAGTCGTGGCGACATCCCGTGATGGTGCCACCGTCCCGAGGGCGGACCGGCGCGATTGCGTTGGCGCAACTGGTGCGATGACCACACTCAAGAAAATGCGTTGCCAGCCGGCCGGACTTGAGCCACGATGGCCTCATGACAAGAAGCCGCAGGGAGCGCCATGACACCAGCTTGTGCAGCCAGGACAGATCCCCACGAGGATGACCCACCTGAACCCCCCCAGGACACCAGCGCCCAGCTGGCCGCCTTGCGGCTGGCCCTGAAGTCGTCCCGCATCGGCGTCTTCGACATCCGCCTGCCGGAAGGCCAGGGTCAGTTCTCTGACGACTGCCTGGACGTGCTGGGCTACGGGGCAGAGTACCGTGAAGCCTTCCTGCGCGGGTTCGCGCCCCTGGTGCACCCGCAGGACCGGGCCGAGATGGTGCGCAGCCAGCAAAGCGTTCTGGACCAGTCCACCCAACGCTTCGAACTGGAGGCCCGGCGCATGCGGGCAGACGGCAGCTACGGCTGGGTGCGTTGCATCGGCCAGGCCGTGATGCAGGATGGGCCGCTGCCCACGATGCGCCTGGTGGGCACGCTGGAAGACGTGAACGACCGCTACCAGGCGGAGAGTCAACTGCGCCGGGCGCGCCAGCAGATCCGGGCCCTGTCGGAACATGTGGAAGCGCACCTGGAAGCCGAGCGCAAGCTGATCGCCAGGGAGGTGCACGACCAGTGCGGGCAGGTGCTGACCCTGGTGAAGATGGAGATCGCGGCCTTGCGCAGTGCG
>JBIKMY010000271.1:0-3749 GCA_044358945.1 Rubrivivax sp. | reverse complement strand
CCTGGCCGAGTTCGGCGTGGTGTTCCTGATGTTCGTGCTGGGGCTGGAGTTCAACCTGCCCAAGCTGCGCAGCATGCGCACGCTGGTCTTCGGCCTCGGGCTGTCGCAAGTGGGGCTGACCATCATCGGCGCCGTGGCCGGCCACTTTCTGCTGCTGTGGCTGTTCTCCTTCACCACCCGGCCCTGGGAACTGGACTGGAAGGGCGCGGTAGTGCTGGGCGGCGCGATCGCCATGTCCAGCACCGCCATCATCGTCAAGCTCATGGCCGAGCGGCTGGAGATCGACAGCGAGCACGGCAAGCGCGTGCTGGGCATCCTGCTGTTCCAGGACCTGGCCGTGGTGCCGCTGCTGGTGATCATCCCCGCGCTGGGCACGGGCCCGGAGCAGATGGCCGGCTCGCTGGGGCTGGCGCTGGTCAAGGCGGTGGCGTTGCTGACCGTGCTGCTGGTGGGTGGCCAGAAGGTCATGCGCTGGTGGCTCACCCTGGTGGCGCGGCGCAAGAGCGATGAGTTGTTCATGCTCAACCTGCTGCTCGTCACGCTGGGCCTGGCCTACCTGACCGAGCATGCCGGGCTGTCGCTGGCCCTGGGTGCCTTCGTCGCCGGCATGCTGGTGGCCGAGACCGAATACAAGCACCAGGTGGAGACCGACATCCGCCCGTTCCACGACGTGCTGCTGGGCCTGTTCTTCATCACCATCGGCATGAAGCTGGACTGGCGCCCGGTGCTGGACCAGTGGTTCATCGTCCTGCTGCTGACCACGGGGCCCATCGTGGCCAAGTTCGTGCTGATCGCCGCGCTGGCGCGGCTGTTCCGCGCCCCGGCGGGCACCGCCTTGCGCACGGGCCTGTACCTGGCGCAGGCGGGCGAATTCGGCTTCGTGCTGCTGACGCTGGGGGCCGACCACCACCTGGTGGCGCCGCAGTGGGTGAGCCCGGTGCTGGCGGCCATGGTGCTGTCCATGCTGGCGGCGCCCTTCATCGTGATGTTCAGCGACCGCATCGTCAACCGCCTGAGCGCCAACGACTGGTTGATGCAATCGGTGGCGCTGACCAGCATCGCCAAGAAGTCCATGTCCACCGAGGCCCACGTCATCATCTGCGGCTTCGGCCGCAGCGGGCAGAACCTGGCCCGACTGCTGGAGCCCGAGCGCATCCCCTACATGGCGCTGGACCTGGACCCCGACCGCGTGCGCCAGGCCGCCGCCGCCGGCCAGAGCGTGGTGTTTGGCGACGCGGCGCGCCTGCAAAGCCTGATGGCCGCCGGCCTGGCGCGCGCCAGCGCCGTGGTCATCACGTACCACGACACCGCTTCGGCGCTGAAGATCCTGCACCTGGTGCGCGAGCACGCGCCCAAGGTGCCGGTGGTGGTACGCACCGTGGACGACGCTGACATGGACCGCCTGCGCGCGGCCGGCGCCACCGAGGTGGTGCCCGAGGCCATCGAAGGCTCGCTCATGCTGGCCGGCCACGCGCTGGCGCTGGTGGGCGTGCCCATGGCCCGCGTCATCCGCATCACGCGCGACGCGCGCGACGCCCGCTACCGCCTGCTGCGCGGCTACTTCCACGGCGCCGATGACGACACCGCGGAAACGCTGGAGCAGGCCCGGCTGCTGAGCGTGACCCTGCCCGCCGCCGCCGCCCACCTGGGCGAGCGCCTGGGCCACCTGGCCCTGCACGCCGTGGGCGTGCAGGTGGTGTCGGTGCGCCAGGCCGGCGGCGCCGTCATCGAAGCCACGGACGAGCTGCTGCTGGCCGCGGGTGACACCCTGGTGCTGTCCGGCCTGCCCGAGGCCCTGGCGCTGGCAGAGGAGAAGTTGTTGCAGGGGTGAGGCAGCAGCCGAGAGACTCTGCGTGATACGCTTATCAACCATACTGACCGTAATGGTCATGGAGGTTTGTGATGATCACTGAAACCAGCGCGGTCGGCTTTCGCCAGAACCTGGGCGAGATGCTCAACATCGTGCAATACCGTAACGACAGCGTGCTCATCAAGAAGGACGGCAAGCCGGTGGCCGCGCTGATCGACGCCAAGCTGTTCGAGCGCATCCGTCGCATGCAGACCCGTTTTGACGCGCTGAGCGCGCGCCTGGCCGAGAGCTTTGCCCAGGTGCCCGAGCCCGAGGGCATGGCCGCCATCGAGGCTGCCACGGCCGACGTGCGCCGCGAGATGAAGGCCGAGGCCGGGTCCAGCCCGCTCACCCGCCAGGGCTGAAGCGACATGCGGGTGGTGCTGGACACCAACGTCCTGGTTGCTGGCATGGCCTACCCGTCGGGCCCGCCCGGGCGGATCGTCGCCGCGTGGCGTTCCGGGGGGCTGGAAGTGGTGGTGTCCCCGTGGATCCTGGCCGAATGTGCGCGGGTGCTGGTGCGCCTGCGCCCCATGGCTCATCTGAGCGAGTCGGAGGTGGCCGAATGGGTAGACGCCCTGGCCTTTGCCGCGGAACTTGTGGACCCGGACACCGCGAGCCTGGAGAGGGCCAGCGATGCCGGCCTGCGCGACGCGGCTGACGAGCCCGTGCTGGCGGTGCTGCTGGCCTCGGGCGCCGACCTGCTGGTGACGGGCGACAAAGACCTGCTGGCACTGGCGCAGCACCATCCCATCCTCACGCCCGCAGAGTTCTGTGCGCGGCACGCGCCCTGATCGTCCGAATCGTCCGAACACCGCGCGCCGCTCACACCCCGCCCACCACCCCCGCCTCGATGAGCGCGCCCACCTGCACCGCGTCGTAGCCCAACTCCTGCAGCAGCGCCTGGCTGTGTTCGCCCAGTGACGGCGGGGCGGACCGCACGCCCAGGCGCTCGCCCTGCAGGGTCAGCGGCAGCAGGGGCACGCGTGTGTGCACGGCCTGGCCGGCGCTGCTGGCGTCAGGCGGCAACGTCACGGGCGCAAGGCCGGACGTGGCCAGAAGGTGCGGGTCTTCGAACAGGTCTTGCGGGCGGGTGATGGGCGCGAAGGGCAGGCCGTGGGCTTCGAAGCGCTGGGCCAGCTCGGCCGCAGTCAGCGGCGCGAAGCGCTCACGCAGCAGCGGCATCAGCCAGTCACGGGCCTGCACCCGGGCGTTGTTGCTGGCCAGGCGGGTGTCGCCCAGCAGGTCGGCAAAGCCGAAGGCCTGGCACAGGGCTGCCCACTGCGTGTCGCTCACCGCGGCCAGGAAGATCTGCTCGCCGTCCTTCACGGTGAAGACGTCGTAGACGCCCCAGGCGCTGATGCGCCCGGGCATGGGGGCCGCGGGCCGGCCGGTGACGGCGAACTGCATCATGTGCTGCGCCACCAGCAGCACGTTGTTCTCGAACAGCGCGGCCTGCACCGCCTGCCCGCGCCCGGTCTTCCCGCGCTGCGCCAGCGCCGCCAGCACGCCGATGGCGCCGAACATGCCGCCCATGATGTCGTTGACGCTGCTGCCCGCGCGCAGCGGGCGGCCCTCGGGCCCGGTCATGTAGGCCAGGCCGCCCATCATCTGCACCACCTCGTCCAGCGCGGTGCGGTGTTCGTAAGGGCCCGGCAGAAAGCCCTTGAGCGACACGCTGATCAGGCGCGGGTTCAGCCGCTCCAGCACCTCGTGCCCCAGCCCCAGCCGCTGCAGGGCGCCCGGCTTGAAGTTCTCGCAGAACACATCGGCAGTGGCGGCCAGGCGCAGCACGATCTCCAGGCCGCGCGGGTCGCGCACATCCACGGCCAGGCTCTTCTTGTTGCGGTTGAAGACGCCGAAGAAGCCCGCGCCTGAACCGAGCAGGCGGCGCGTGGCG
>JBIKMY010000270.1:0-3759 GCA_044358945.1 Rubrivivax sp. | reverse complement strand
GATGTAGGAAAAGAAACGCTGGTAACCCGGGTCGTCCTGCATGTAGCCGATGGTGTACACGTGAACCATCAGCGACACGAAGGTCACCACGCACATCATCATGGCGGTGAGGCCATCGACGAGGAAACCCACCTCCATCTTCAGGCCGCCCAGCACCATCCACTCGTAGACGGTGGCGTTGAAGCGGGCCCCGCCGATCACGTCGATCAGCACCGACACCGAGCCGATGAAGGAGACCAGCACCCCCAGGATGGTGACCAGGTGCGCGCCGCGCCGGCCCACGGTCTTGCCAAAGAGGCCGGCCACCACGGCGCCCACCAGCGGCGCCAGGGCGATGGTCAGCAGGAGATTCTGGGATAGGGAGGCAGACATGCAGGTACCTCAGCCCTTCAGGGTGTCGAGCTGGTCCACGGCGATCGTGGCGCGGTTGCGGAACAGCACCACCAGGATGGCCAGACCGATGGCGGACTCCGCCGCGGCCACGGTCAGGATGAAGAAGACGAAGACCTGTCCACCTATGCGGTCCGCTTCCATCGGCAGGTAGTGCGAAAAGGCCACGAAGTTCATGTTGACCGCCAGCAGCATCAGCTCGATGGCCATGAGCAGCACGATCAGGTTGCGGCGGTTCAGGAAGATGCCGATCACGGACAGGGCAAACAAGATGCCGCCCAGCGTCAGGAAGTGGCCCAGAGAAAGCACGCCCAGGCTCATGGCTGGCCCTCCCCGTTCTGAGGTGCGGCTGGGGCCTGCACCACCGGTTCCATCTTCACGATACGCACGCGGTCTTCCTTGCGGGCCTTGACCTGCTCACCCGGATCCAGGTACTTGCTGTCCTTGCGCCGGCGCAGCGTCAGCGCGATGGCCGCGATGATGGCCACCAGCAACAGCACCGCGGCGATCTGCAGCGGGTACAGGTACTTGGTGTAGATCTCGATACCCAGCATGCGGGTGTTGCCCAGCTTGGCCAGCGCCGGGTCCACCGGCGCCTGCGTCACGGCAAAGCCGGGCAGCAGCACCAGGGCGAGCTCCAGCGCGATGACCGCGCCCACCAGACCAGCCAACGGAAAGTGCTTCCAGAAGCCCTCGCGGAAGCTGTCGGTGTTGATGTCCAGCATCATCACGACAAACAGGAACAGCACCATGACCGCGCCCACGTACACGAGGACGAGCGTGATGGCCAGGAACTCAGCGCTCAGCAGCATCCACAAGCAGCTGGCGCTGAAGAACGCCAGCACCAGGAACAGTGCTGCATGCACGGTGCTGCGCGCCGTGATGACACGAAACGACGCCAGCAAAAGCACGGCCGAGAAAACGTAGAACAGGGCGGTGGTGTTGTTCATCGTGATGGACGCCATTCGCCAGGCGGCAGGCCCGGCGACGGAGGGTCAGCGGTACCTGGCGTCGGCCTCCCGGTTGGCGGCGATCTCTTTCTCGTACCGATCCCCCACGGCCAGGAGCATGTCCTTGGTGAAGTACAGGTCGCCACGCTTTTCGCCGTGGTATTCGAAGTGGTGGGTCTCGACGATGGAGTCCACCGGGCAGCTCTCTTCGCAGAAGCCGCAGAAGATGCACTTGGTCAAGTCGATGTCGTAGCGCTTGGTGCGGCGGCTGCCGTCGTCGCGCACCTCGGACTCGATGGTGATCGCCATGGCCGGGCACACCGCCTCGCACAGCTTGCAGGCGATGCAGCGCTCCTCACCGTTCTCGTACCGGCGCAAGGCATGCAGGCCGCGAAAGCGCGGAGACTGCGGCGTCTTTTCCTCGGGAAACTGCACGGTGATCGTGCGCGAGAGGAAGTGCCTGCCGGTCAGGGCCAGGCCCTTGAACAGCTCGGTGAGCATGAAGCTCTGGAGGACGTCTTTCACCGCCATGATGGTTGGGGCGCGAGGCTCATTTCCAGATGTTGAAGGGAGACTGGATCCACAGACCCACCACCACCAGCCACACCAGGGTGACCGGGATGAAGATCTTCCAGCCCAGACGCATGATCTGGTCGTAACGGAAGCGGGGGAAGCTGGCCCGCACCCACAGGAACATGGTGGCTACGGCAAACACCTTCAGGCCCAGCCAGATCCAGCCCGGGATGAAGTCCAGCGCGTCCACAGGCGGCAACCACCCGCCCAGGAACATCAGCACGCACAACATGGACACCAGGATCATGTTGGCGTATTCGGCCAGGAAGAACATCGCGAACGACATGCCCGAGTACTCGATCATGTGACCGGCCACGATCTCGGATTCGCCCTCCACCACGTCAAACGGGTGACGGTTGGTTTCGGCCAGGCCCGAGATGAAGTAGACGACGAAGATCGGCAGCAGCGGCAGCCAATTCCAGGACAGGAAACCCAGCCCCATGTCGGCAAACATGCCCTTGCCCTGGGACATCACGATGTCGCTGAGGTTCATGCTGGCCGAGACCATGAGCACCACCACCAGCGCGAAGCCCATGGCGATCTCGTACGACACCATCTGTGCAGAGGCTCGCAGTGCACCGAGGAAGGCGTACTTCGAGTTGGAGGCCCAGCCGGCAATGATGACGCCATACACCTCCAGCGAGGTGATGGCCATCAGGAACAGCAGGCCGGCGTTGACATTGGCCAGCGCGACCTCGGGCCCGAAGGGAATGACCGCCCAGGCCGCCAGCGCCGGCATGATGGTCATGATGGGGCCGAGGAAGAACAGGCCCTTGTGGGCGGCTGTCGGGCGGATGATCTCCTTGAAGATCAGCTTGACGGCGTCAGCGATGGGGGTGAGCAGCCCGAACGGGCCCACGCGGTTGGGGCCCGGGCGCACCTGGCTCCAGCCAATGGCCTTGCGCTCCCACAGGGTGAGGTAGGCCACACAACCCAGCAAGGGCAGCAGCACCGCCACGATCTTGATAAGGCTCCACACCACGAGCCACAGCGTGGGCCCCAACAGAGCCGCCCCGGAGGCGTTCAATTGCTCGATCATGCGGCGACCCCGCTTTCCTGCGCCTGAGCTGCGTGCGCAGCAGGCGCCACGCGCTCCACGCCCAGCGCGCCCGTCATCGCACCCAGGCTCGCGGTGTCGGCGTGACCAGCCGCTACACGCACCGTGCCTTCAGCCAGCGTCGGCTCCAGCCGGGCGGGCAGCACCGCAGAGCCCGCGCCTTGCAACACCCGCACCTTGTCGCCCGCCTGCAGGCCCAGGGCTGCCCAGAGCCCGGGCGCCAGGCCGGCCTGCGGCGCACGCGCATCGGCCGTGAGCTGCAGTGACGTGGCACGCCGCACCAGCGCATCCGTCGCATAGATGGGCACATCGGCCAGACGCTGCAGCCCCTGGGGCGCAGCGCCAGCCTTTGGCGGGACCGCCACGTCGTTGGACAGACGCGCCGGGATCAGGGCCTCGTCGCCCAACGCTTCCTGGCGCACCTGCTCAGTGGTCTCGAATTCGAAGCCTGCCAAGCCCAGCAGGTTACCCAGCACGCGCAGCACCTTCCAGGCCGGGCGGGTGTCGCCCAGAGGCTTGACCACCCCATGGAAGCCCTGCACTCGCCCTTCCGCGTTGACGAAGGTGCCCGAGGTTTCCGTGAACGGCGCGATGGGCAACAGCACGTCCGCGCCCTCCACCGCCGCGTCCTTGAAGCTGGTCAAGGCCACCACCATGTCAGCCTGCTGGAGCGCCGCATGCGCGGCGACCGGGTCGGCCAGATCCAGGACCGGTTCGACGTTCAGCAGCAGCAGGGCCTTGCGGGGTTGGGCCAGCATGCCGGCCGCGTCCAGACCACCGGCACCAGGC
>JBIKMY010000269.1:0-3763 GCA_044358945.1 Rubrivivax sp. | reverse complement strand
GCTGCACAACGTGCTGCGCGTGCGCGGCTTCACGGTGGAGGGTGAGCCGGTGGAGTTCGGCTCGCTCGCCCTGGACACGCCGGGCCTGGACCTGCTGCCGGTGGTGGTAGGCAGCGAGGGCATGCTGGCCGTGACCACCGAGGTGACGGTCAAGCTGGTACCCAAGCCGCAACTGGCGCGCTGCATCATGGCCAGCTTCGACGACATCCGCAAGGCGGGTGATGCCGTGGCCGCGGTGATCGCCGCGGGCATCATCCCGGCCGGCTTGGAGATGATGGACAAGCCCATGACCGCGGCGGTGGAAGACTTCGTCCACGCCGGCTACGACCTGGAGGCCGAGGCTATTCTGCTGTGCGAGAGCGATGGCACGCCCGAGGAAGTGGCCGAGGAGATCGGCCGCATGCTCGACGTGCTGGCCGGCGCCGGCGCCACCCGCATGGAGGTCAGCAAGGACGAGGCGCAGCGCCTGAAGTTCTGGAGCGGGCGCAAGAACGCCTTCCCCGCCAGCGGCCGCATCAGCCCCGACTACATGTGCATGGACTCCACCATCCCGCGCAAGCGCCTGGCCGACATCCTGCTGGCCATTGCCGAGATGGAGCGCAAGTACCAGCTGCGCTGCGCCAACGTCTTCCACGCCGGTGACGGCAACCTGCACCCGCTGATCCTGTTCGACGCCAACGACCCCGACCAGCTGCACCGCTGCGAACTCTTCGGCGCCGACATCCTGGAGACCAGCGTGCGCCTGGGCGGCACGGTCACGGGCGAGCACGGCGTGGGCGTGGAAAAGCTCAACTCCATGTGCGTGCAGTTCTCGCCCGAGGAGCGCGAGCAGATGTTCGCGGTCAAGCGCGCCTTTGATCCCATGCAGACGCTGAACCCCGGCAAGGTGATCCCCACGCTGCAGCGCTGCGCCGAGTACGGCCGCATGCACGTGAGCAAGGGCCTGCTGCCCTTCCCGCAGCTGGAGCGGTTCTGATGGACGACCCGGCCCTGCGCGACCTCATCGAGCGCGTGCGCGCCGCCCGCGCCGACGGCACCACGCTGGACATCCGCGGCGGCGGCACCAAGGCCTGGTACGGCGAAGCGCCCGCAGGGGAGCCGTTGGCCACAGGCGCGTTACGCGGCATCAGCAGCTACGAGCCGAGCGAGCTGGTGGTGACGGTGCGCGCCGGCACCCCGCTGCCGGAGCTGGAAGCGGCCCTGGCCGAGAAAGGCCAGTGCCTGCCCTTCGAGCCGCCGCGCTTTGGGGCGGCCTCCACCGTGGGCGGCATGGTGGCCGCCGGCCTGGCCGGGCCGGCACGCGCGGCGGTGGGCGGCGTGCGCGACTACGTGCTGGGCGCCACGGTGCTCAACGGCCGCGCCGAGGTGCTGAGCTTCGGCGGCCAGGTGATGAAGAACGTGGCCGGCTACGACGTGGCGCGCCTGCTGACTGGCTCCATGGGCACGCTGGGCGTGATCTGCGAGGTGTCGCTGAAGGTGCTGCCCGTGCCCGTGGCGCGCACCACGCTGCGCTTTGATGTGGAACAGGCCGAGGCCATCCGCTTGCTCAACACCTGGGGCGGCCAGCCCCTGCCGCTGAACGCCAGCGCCTGGTGGCAGGGCGTGCTGGTGCTGCGCCTGGCCGGCGCGGCGGCGGCGGTGGAAGCCGCCGTGCAGCGCCTGGGCGGCGAGGTGGTGGACCCGGCCCTGGCCGACAGCTTCTGGACCGGCCTGCGCGACCAGACCGACGAGTTCTTCGCCCAGGCCCACGCCCAAGTGGCGGCCACCTCCGCCGGGGCGGATGCAGCGCCATCCGCACCGGCGGACGCTTCGCCTCCCGCGCCAGCGCTGTGGCGCCTGTCGGTGCCTGCCGTGGCCCCACCGCTGGCGCTGGAGGGCGACACCCTGGTGGAATGGGGCGGGTCGCAGCGCTGGCTGTTCTCTGACGCGCCGGCGGCCACCGTGCGCTCCGCCGCGGCCGCCGCTGGCGGCCATGCCACGCTGTACCGCGCGCAGGACAAGTCGCCCGGCGTGTTCGGCCCCTTGAGCGAGCCCCTGGCGCGCATCCACCACGGCCTGAAGACCGCCTTCGACCCCGACCGCGTGTTCAACCGCGGCCGGCAGTACCCCGATCTGTGAGGCGACGCCTGCCCTGGCCCGACCCTGATGCAAACCACTCTCGCCCCCGAGTTCAAGGACACGCCCGACGGCCGTGAGGCCGAGGCCATCCTGCGCAAGTGCGTGCACTGCGGCTTCTGCACCGCCACCTGCCCCACCTACCAGCTGCTGGGCGACGAGCTGGACGGCCCACGCGGGCGCATCTACCTGATGAAGCAGGTGCTCGAAGGTGCCGCAGTCACGCGCAAGACGCAGCAGCATCTGGACCGCTGCCTGACCTGCCGCAACTGCGAGAGCACCTGCCCCAGCGGCGTGCAGTACGGGCACCTGGTGGACATCGGTCGGCGCATCGTGGAGCGCAAGGTGGAGCGGCCCACGGGCGAGAGGGCGGTGCGCTGGTTGCTCAAGGAGGGCCTGACCTCGCCGCTGTTCAAGCCCGCCATGAAGCTGGGCCAGGCGCTGCGCCCGCTGGTGCCGAAGGCTTTGCGCGACAAGGTGCCCGCGCCCGCCCCGGCCCGTGCCCACCGCTGGCCCACGCGCGAACACCCGCGCAAGGTGCTGATGCTGCTAGGCTGCGTGCAGCCGGCCATGATGCCCAACATCAACACCGCCACGGCGCGCGTGCTGGACGCCGCCGGCATCCAGACCCTGGTGGCCGACGGGGCGGGCTGCTGCGGCGCGCTGCGCACCCACCTGAATGACCACGACGGCGGCCTGGCCGACATGCGGCGCAACATCGACGCCTGGTGGCCGCTGGTGGAAGGCCTGACCAGCCAAGGCGCCGTGGAAGCCATCGTCATGAACGCCTCCGGCTGCGGCGTGACAGTCAAGGAATACGGCCACGCTCTGGCGCACGACCCGGCCTATGCCGACAAGGCCCGGCGCATCAGTGATCTGACCAAAGACTTGAGCGAGCTGCTGCCTGGTCTGGTGCCGGCCCTCGCACCGCGCCTGGGTCGCGCCATGGGCAAACCAGGCTCGGCGGCCTTGCCCACCCACGGGCGTCTGGTCTTCCACCCCCCCTGCACCTTGCAGCACGGCCAGCAACTGCGCGGCGGCGTCGAGCAACAACTCGCGGCCCTGGGTTTCGAGGTGCGCCTGGCGGCGGCGGAAAGCCATCTGTGCTGCGGCTCCGCCGGCACCTACAGCGTGCTGCAACCTGAACTCTCGAAGCAGTTGCGCGACCGCAAACTCGGCCACCTGGCCCCCGCCGACGACGAGACCCTCATCTCCGCCAACATCGGCTGCATCCAGCACCTGCAGTCCGGCACCGCCACGCCCGTGCGCCACTGGGTGGAAGTGCTGGACGACGCGCTGAACCGGGGCTGAAGGGTCATCGACAGGACGCCCCATCTACGGACCTGGCCGACAGATCGATTTGATGCCCCTACAATAAATCGTTGCGCGGTTCACGTTCGACCCCCGAAAGAATGCAACCAACCTGGAAAAGCACGGCCTGTCCTTGGCCGATGCCCCGCTGGTTTTCGAGGCGCCAGACAAGCTGACCCTCGAGTCGCCGCGCGAGGCTGAACCGATCGCTGGACTTCGCCTTGGTGGAAAAGGCTGGCGTGGTCTTGGTTCTGGTCTACGTGCTGCGCGAGCCTGACGAAGTGCGCGCGATCTCCTTGCGGCGGGCTTCGAGAAAGGAAAGGGCCCTTTATGTCGA
>JBIKMY010000268.1:0-3772 GCA_044358945.1 Rubrivivax sp. | reverse complement strand
TTCCTGAGTCCCGGACTCCACCATCCGCAACCGACTGGGAGCGCGTCAAGCGCGAGGCCGCGTTGGACGCGCCCGTTGCCTACGACCCAGGCTCGGACCCCTACGATCCGAACGATCCGCAAGCCGTGGCATCGTTCTGGGCTGCGGCCCAGGTGCGGCGCGGCAGAGGGCGGCCGCCGTTGCCGGTGCCCAGACCCACCTTGAACATGCGGGTGGATGCCGATGTGCTGGCCGCCTTCAAGGCCACAGGCCCAGGTTGGCAGACACGGATCAATGCCGTGCTGCGCCGCGCAGTCGAGGGTGGGCTGGACCGCAAGGGCCGCGTGAATTGAGGCCCTGATCTCCAGCGAGCCGCCCGCGGCCCGTCGGGCCTGTCGATCACCGACCCATCATCGCCCGGCGCCGCTCGTGCCAGATGGTGAACAACCCCGCGGCCACGACCAGGGTGGCGCCCCACCAGACGTGGGGGCCGGGCCATTCGTTCCAGAACAGCCAGCCGAACAGCGCCGCCCAGACCAGTTCGGTGTACTGGAAGGGCGCCACGGCGGAGACTGGAGCCACGCGCAGGGCGCGGAAGGTCAGGCGCTGGCTGGCCAGCAACACGGCGGCGCTGGCGGCGATCACCCCCCACATGGTGGGCGAAGGCATGGTGGGCGGCACGAACCACAGGCCCACCAACCCCGCCAGGCCCATGCAGGCGTTCTGCGACACCATCATGGACAGATCCGACTCCGTGCTGGACAGCCAGCGCACGCAGGTCATGGCTGCGGCGTAGAAGAAGGCCGCCGACAGAGCCAGCACGGCCCCGATGCCAAAGGTGCCGCCGGCCACCTCGGGCCCGACGATCACGAACACCCCGCCCAAGCCCAGCAGCAGCGCGGCCCAGCGCGACGCGCCCACGCGCTCCTTGAGCAGCGGCACCGACATGACCGTCATGAGCAAGGGCGCGGCAAAGCAGATGGCGATCGTGGTGGCCAGCGGCAGGTGACGCAAGGCCTCGAAGAAGGAGAGCATCGAGCAGACGGACAGCCCGCCGCGCAGCAGGTGCCCCAGGGGGCGCCGCATGTGCAGCACCGACCACCCGCCGGCGCGTACCACCATGGGGGCCATCAACACCATCACCACCGCCGTGCGCGCGGCGATCAGCACGGGCGTGGACAACTCCGCCACCGCCACCTTGGTGAGCGTGTCCATCACCGACAGCAGGAACACGCCGGCCAGCATCAGCACGATGCCCTGCAGCGGGCGGTCCGGCCGGGACGTCATGCCTTCACCTCTGCCGCGCCGCCCTGCGGCGCCCCGCCGCGCAGCGCCCAGGCCACGCCGGCCACCAGCAGGGCTGCGCCGGCCAGGGTGAAGCCGTCGGGCCAGCGGCCGCGCAGCGCCCAGGCATAACTCAGGGCGGCCAGTGTCTCGAAGACGATCAACTGGCCCACCAGCGAGGGTGGCAGGCGCTGGCTGGCCTCGTTCCAGCACAGGGTGCCCAGCCAGGAGGCGAACAGGCCGATGGCAAACATCAGGCCGAGGAACAGGCCCGGCGTGGGTCCGAAGGGCATCTCGAAAGCCTGGTCCGTCGCCCCGCTCCAGGCCCAGAACAGCGCAAAGCCCAGGGCCGCCAGCGGCAGCGTGGCCACGCCCTGGGCCGTGGCCCAGGCGCGGGGGGAGCGGTCGGCATGGCTGCGCAGCCAGTCGGCGTTGCGGATGGGGTACCAGGTCCAGCAGGCCACCGCCCCCACGGCCAGCAGGGCGCCCAGGGCGTAGCGGCCCAGGCCCAGGCCCAGGTCCAGCCCCGTGCCGGCGGGGGAAGCGGGCGCTGACGCCGCCTCCGCCTGCAAGCGTGCCAGCTCCACCTGGTTGACGCAGGCGATGCCCAGCCCGATGAGCAGCAGCGAGGGCGCCAGCCGGCGCCAAGGCAGCCGTCCGTCCCGCAGCCGCACCGCCGGCGAGCCGCGCAGGTTCGAGACGATGGCAATCACCACCGGCAGGGTACCGATGATCATGGTGGGCAGCGGGCCGCCCGCACGCTGGATGGCCGCGGCCAGGAACAGGTAGTACAGCAAGTTGCCTACCAGCGAGAGCTTGAGCGCCTCGATCCAGTCCGCACGGGTCAGGCGGGCGAGCTGGGCCCGATCCCACCAGGCCAGCGGCAGGGCGATGAGGCCGAAGGCCAGGTAGCGCGCGAAGGACTGCAGCGCGGCCGGATAGTCGGGCAACAGCAGCGGCGCCACGAACACCAGCCCCCACATCAGGCCGGCCAGCAGGGCGAAGAGGGTGCCGGTGGCGAGCTGGCGCGCGGGTGTCATGCCCGCGCGTGCTCCGGCACGGCCATGCGCTCCATCCAGTGCCGGGTCAGCGGGGTCGCGGGCTTGGCCAGGCGGCGCTCGTTCAGCAGGGCGCGGCCCAGCGAGCGCCGGCTGCCGCGGGCACTGGCGGCCAGCAGGGTCTGGTCGATGAGGTCACGCTGGGCGTGGCTGCCGCCCAGGCGCTGCGCCCCGGCGCGTACTGGGTACAGGGTGTCGGCCGCGCCGTCGGCATCGCCGCGGGTCAGCGCCAGCAGGGCGCGCATCAGCGGCAGGCCCACCTCGCGCGCCATCTTGTGGTTGGCCCGGCGGGCTTCTTCGGCGGACATGGCGCGCTGCGCGCAGCGCGCCAGCCAGGACTCGGCCCGCCCCACTTCGCCGGCCATCAGCAGCGCGGCCATGGCGTGCATGTCGTTGAAGGCGTAGTAGCCGGCATGCGCGTCGTCCAACGGCCAGCCCTCGGCCAGCGCCCGCGCCGCGGCCTGCACGTCCTCGCCCAGCAGGTGCAGGCGCCACAGCAGGGCCGCGGCGTCCACGCGCTGCAGCGTGATCTGCAGCGCCTGCCCGCTCAACTGGCGGTCCATGATGCGCAGCACGCCCGCGGTGTCCAGCCCCTCCAGACGGAACAGTGCCTTGTGCCACCACAGGTGCCCGGCAAAGCCGTTGCCTTCGGCCCACACGCCCTGGTGCAGGCGCAGCCACTTGGCCCCCTCCTCGAAGCGGCCCTGCATCTCCATCACATGCGCCACGGCGTGCACCGCCCAAGGCACCTGTGGAGTGAGTTGCAGGGCCCGCCGGCCGACCTCCTCGGCCTGGGGGTAGAGGTTGCACTCCTCCAGGCCGAAGGCGTGCAGCGACAGCACGTAGGCGTATAGCGGATCGGCCTCGTCCCATTCGGGCAGGGCGCGGGCGGCGCGCAGGCGCAGGCCGGGGGCGTCGCCGCGGTAGAAGTCCCACAGCTGCGCCCATTGCAGGGCCAGCGCGTCGCGCGGGTGCTCCAGCAGCAGCTCGTCCCAGGTGCGGCAGGCGGCAGCCCAGCGGCCGTCCAGCACCTGCTGCACCGCTTCCAGGTGCGCGCGCTCGCGCCCGGTGCAAGAGCGCTCCAGCGCACGGGCCTGTGCCAGGTGGGCGGCGGCCTCGTCCACCAGGCCCGGCTCGGTCAGGCTCAGCAGAAAGCCCGCTTTCATCACGTGCGGCAAGGCCCAGCCCGGGTCGGCCTGCGCGGCGGCGTCAAGGTCGGCCAGCGGCGCGTCGTAGAAGGACATCATGCGCCACAGCGCGCGCTCGGCATGGTCGCGCGCGGCGTTGGACGCCGTGCCCGTGGGGTTGCCGCGCAGGTCGGGAGCGTTCACGTCGGCTGTGGCGGCTGCGGCCAGGGCCGCGGCGTGGGCCGCATCTGCTCCCAGGCGCGGGCCATGCGCATCACGCCGATGTCGTCATGCCGCCGTCCCACGATCTGCAGCCCGATGGGC